>CAILTZ010000826.1 GCA_903837255.1 uncultured Pirellula sp.
ATCTGTTCTGGGCACCCTGGGTTGGGTTGCTCGCAATCGTCTCCCCGTTGGTGCTTATGGCAGCAATCTGGCGTATCTATCCGACCAAGTTTGCGGTGCGGGTTTTGATACCTCTGTTGGTCCTATCTGTATTGATGGTTGCATTACCACCGATGGCCCAGATGATGAATCCTGGCGCCAAATCCGGGCTTGTTTGGATGCTGCAATTCAGCGCGAATCTGCTCATTTACTTTTTGGTTTTGATCGATTTGCTAGTGATCGTAATGCTGGTATTGGATTTGCTGACTCTGACATCACCGTCTGGGATCCGCGTTTACCGAAAGATGTTGCGAAGTGCGTCGCTTGGAGGGCAGCACACCGTCAAGCTTTTTGTTGAGAATCTTGGGCGGCGGACCCATCGGCTCGACGTCAAAGACGATTGCCCTGATACGATGGTCGCTGTGCCGGAGTCGCAGCAAGCGGAACTCGAGCCGAGGAAAAGAATGGAGTTGGTTTACGAACTCAAGCCGACCATGCGCGGGGTGTTCCGTTTCGAGAAAATATTCTTGCGATTGCAAAGCAAGCTGGGTTTCTGGAATCGATTTGTGGAGAGGCAGTGCGAGTCGGAGTTGTTGGTTTACCCCAACATGCAGCAACTCGATGAATACGCGCATTTGGCGAGGACCAATCGATTGAATCTCATCGGCGTACGAAAAACCCGCAAAGCCGGGCAGGACAACAATTTCGAACGGCTCCGAGACTACAACCAAGACGACAACTACAAGCACATAGACTGGCGTGCGACGGCGCGTAGACAAAAGGTTACCGTCAAGCAGTTTCAGCAAGACCAGAGTCAGCGGATCGTGTTTATGCTCGACTGCGGGCGGTTGATGACCAACGAGCACAACGGCCTGAGTTTGCTCGATTATGCGATGAACTCCATTTTGATGATGAGCTATGTTGCCCTGAATCAGGGGGACTCTGTGGGGTTGCTATGTTTTTCAGACAAGGTCGAGAAGTATGTTCCGGTCCGGGGCGGTCCAAGGCAGATGAATCATATGCTACACGGGCTTTTCGATCGCTTTCCGCAGGTCAAGCAGTCGAACTTCGACGATGCGTTTTTGTATTTCTCAAATCATTGTCGAAGGCGGACCTTGGTCGTCTTGATTTCGAACGTTATCGATGACATCACGGCCACTCAAATCACGGGATACTTGAAGACGCTTTCGCCACGTCATCTGCCAGTATTGTGTTTGATGCGGGATAGGAGTGTCTTTGAGATCGCAGACAACCCTGCCCTGGACGAATCGGTTTTGTACCGAAGTGGGGCGGCGGCGAATTTGCTTCTTTGGAGACACGAAGTCCTAAAAAAGGTTTCCGACAACGGAGCTTTGGTCGTCGATGCGTTTCCGGATCAATTGACCGCCCCGCTGATCAATCGTTACCTTGAAGTTAAAGCAAAGCACCTCTTGTAATCCACACCGTCGGTCATGTCATTCCAAGAAGCAGAATCGGTGAATGGAAACGTACGGCAACTGGTGGACCGTTTTGGGCGCGAGCACACTTCGCTGCGCGTTTCAGTCACCGATGCGTGCAATATCCGATGCCGGTACTGCATGCCCGAAACCGTTTCTGGATTCCTACCGCAACATCGACTTTTGCGTTTCGAGTCGATCGCTCGAGTGGTCCGAGTTTTGGTCAATGCTGGAGTGAAGAAGGTCCGATTGACGGGGGGGGAACCACTGATGCGCCCAAATCTAAGTGAATTGGTTAAACGGTTGTCAGGCATTTCCGGACTGCGCCAGATTGCCATGACGACCAACGGGATGCTATTGGCCGATCAGATCGCTGGTTTGGTCCAGGCTGGACTCACGCACATCAATCTATCGCTGGATACTCTGCGCGAGCCAGCGTTTCATGAGATCTCACGTCGAGAGGGTTTGAACCGAGTCCTCGAAGGGATCGAAGCGGCCGTTAGCAGTCCGCTAAATGTTCGGATCAATGCACTGCTTCTTCGGGATGTGAACCTCGAAGACTGCTTGCCTTTGATCCACTACGCACGGAAGCTTGGGGTCGTCATCCGATTCATCGAATTCATGCCACTGGATGCCAACCGTGCTTGGAATCACTCGCAGGTGGTCAGCGGGTTAGAGGTTCGGAGGATGGTCGAAGCCGAATTCGGCCCACTGATGGCAAGCACGTCGAGCGATGCGTCGCAACCGTCGAGGGATTACTTTTTCCCGGATGGAGTTGGAGGGATAGGGTTTATCTCGCCGGTTTCGGAGCCTTTTTGCTCGACTTGCAATCGTTTGAGGTTGACGGCAGACGGCAAGTTTCGAAACTGCCTGTTCGGTCGGGAAGAGTGGGACTTAAAAGGTTTGATCGAGCCCGCCGATGGTTTGGTTGAGTGCTCGGAAGAGGATATATTTGGTCTTGCGAAAGCTTGTGTCGACAAGAAGTACGCAGCGCACGGTATATCGGAGAGTGGTTTTCAACCGCCTGAGAGGGCGATGTATCAGATAGGGGGATAGGTTCCGATGAAACGATTCGATGTGTGTGGTTTGGGCAATGCGATAGTCGATATTTTTTTGCAGGTCCAAGAACCTGAGTTTTCGGCGCTGGGCTACGAGCGAGGCACGATGCGGCTTGTGGATCTTGACGACCAGAAAAATTTGCTCAACCGATTTGCCAAAGGGAGTCACGAGTTGCAGTTGGTCAGTGGAGGTTCGGTGGCCAACTCGGTGATTGCCGCATCGCAACTCGGAGGCCTTGGCGCGTTCATCGGTTGCGTCGGAGACGATCGATATGGTCTTCACTATGTGGAAGAGTTCAAGGACTTACGGATTCACATGGGGAATCCCGTGATTGTCGGAGAGAGCACAGGTACCTGTGTGGCGATCATCACTCCAGATGCTGAACGGACCATGCGTACCAGTTTGGGCGTCTCTAGTCATCTGTCAGACAAGCACATCGATGAGGAGCGGATTGCCCATTCGACTTGGTTGTTCATTGAAGGCTACGTGTTTGCCAACCCTGATACCGGTCAGCATGCAATCCGCAAATCCATTGAGTTTGCGAAGAAGCACGGTACCAAAATCGCGGTGACTTGTTCGGAGCAGTTCGTTCCGCAGGTTTTTGGCGATGCCTTTCGAGAGGCCTTGAAGGATACGGATTTGCTATTTTGCAATGCGCCAGAGTCGATGGCCGTGACTGGCAAGGAGACCACGTCGGCAGCGTTTGCCGAGCTCAAGCAGATGGTACCTAATTGCGTGCTGACCGACGGTCCACACGGAGCGTTTGTCAGGTACCATGACGAGGAATCGCATGTCCCCGCGTTTGCTTGCCAGCCCAAGGATTTGACGGGAGCGGGAGATATGTTCGCTGGAGCATTTTTGTTTGGCGTTACGCATGGATACGATGCAGCCATCGCTGCCCGCGGGGCGAATTATCTGTGCTCAAAAGTGATCACTCAGATAGGTGCAAGGTTGCAAGACGACGCAGTCGCTCTGTGGCGAGAAGCTCTCGAGGAAACCCGAGCGACAGATGTTGGTGGCTAACCTGAGGGCTAAAACAGCCGCTTGCGCACCGCCCAAACAGCCGCTTGCGTACGATCATTGACCCCGATCTTATGCAAGATATGTTGGATGTGTCCCTTGACGGTCTGGTGGCTGATCCCCAACTCTTCAGCGATCTTTTTGTTGGTTAACCCCAAGGATAGCCTGCACAGCACATCCGATTCCCGTTGGGTCAAAGGTATGTCCAATCCTGGGGTCGGAATGGAAATGGGCTCGCAATTTTGGAATCTACGGATCTCTTCTTTGTCCCAGAGGTTCTGCTTCTGAAGTGCACAGTCGAGTTTGCGCAGTAACTCTTCTGGCTCATCTGATTTTTGAACGGTTCCTAGGACTCCACTTTTGGCACCTCGCACAAAGAGATGTGTCGATTCAGTGCGAGCAAAAAATAGTATAGGCATCCCAGGCCGATATTGATTCAAGGCCGAGGCCACCTCAACGGGATCGGCATCATGCAGTTCAGCATCGATCAAACCGATGGGAGCATGCCCCAATCCGTCGACATACGAGGGTGGAATTTGATTTGGGCGTAAGATATGTACCTTGTATCGCATCGAAGCATCAAGAATGGTGGCTATCCCAATTCGGTCGATGTCAAACGAGGTTATTAATAGCAAGTCATTTAGCAAGGTTAGGGGCGTTGCGC
>CAILTZ010000827.1 GCA_903837255.1 uncultured Pirellula sp.
AAGATCCCGGTAAAGAGGCCTAATGCGATAGATCCAGGTCCGATGGGTAAAATAGACCACCGGTAGGAGCAACAGTCCGGCGGCCAACAAACGCCAGTCGACAATCACCAGCACGATGAAACTACCAATGAGTTGCACTATCGCTTGCCAGGGATTGTAAAGCATGCTGAACACCAAATCGGCGATCCCGCCAGCATCCTCCCTGAGCAGACTGGCTGAACCTCCGCTTTTGAGTAACTGAACTCGATGCAATGGCATCTGTAGCATGTGCTCGAACACCTTTTTGCGAATCGACGTTTGGACTTGGTTGACCGCTTTGGTGCACTGCCAGCGTCCCCAAAGATGAATGCAAGTCCTAAACAAGGTTACACCCGTCACGGCCATGGCAATCCATATCAATAGCTCTAGACCCGTGGTTTGCTTGAGCCACAGCGGTGCCCATTCCGGTGCCGGTTTGGGAGGATCGGTCAACGCAAAATCGATGGCAAACTTAGTCCCAAGCGGAGGCAGGAGACTCAAGAGCGTTGAAACCGTGAGCGTCGTAAGACCGATGGCGATGGCTCGACGATGTCCGGAAAGAAGCTTGAGAAACTCGCGAAAGAGGGTCCAAAAGGACCGGTGCGAGCGGCTGACGAGCTTGTCTTTCTCCTGACCCGACATGGTCGAGTGGTACGAATCGTAGTCCTCTTTTCGATTCGCGCCAGATTTCCGCTGATCGGTCAGATATCTTTGGAAATCAAATCGGCTAGTTGGCATCGCAATACTTCGCTGGAGAAACCGGTTGGGAGCCGACGATCTGTTTCGTCGGCTTGGCCGGATATTCTACGCGAGAATCTCGGTAACGACCCGCTGTTTTTCAACTCCGGTGAGACGTTGGTCTAAACCTTGGAATTTGTAGGTGAACCGCTGGTGATCGATTCCCATGCAGTGCAGGATGGTGGCATTCAAATCGTTGATATTGACTGGGTTTTCGGTGATGTTATAGCTGAAATCGTCGGTTTGCCCGTAGGTGATGCCACCCTTGATGCCACCCCCGGCCATCCACATGCAGAAGTTCCTCGGATGGTGGTCTCGACCGTAATTGTCCTTGGACAATCCCCCCTGGCTGTAGACGGTGCGGCCGAACTCTCCGCCCCAAACGACCAAAGTGTCCTGGAGCATCCCGCGACGCTTGAGGTCCTTGATCAATGCCGCAATCGGTTGATCGATTTGTTTGCATTGGTTCCCGATCTGCCTTGGCAGATCCCCGTGTTGGTCCCAGCCTCGATGAAGCAGTTGCACGACGCGAACACCGCGTTCGACCAAGCGACGGGCTAGCAAGGCACTGTGTGCGAAAGACCCCGGATCTCGAACGGCAGGTCCGTACATTTCAAGAGTCTCAGCCGTTTCGGTTTCGATATTGGTCAGCTCGGGAACACTCGCCTGCATTCGAAATGCCATTTCGTACTGTGCAATGCGGGTCGATGTCTCGGGATCTCCGAACTCGCTTTGGGACCCCTGATTTAGAGCTTGCAACGAATCGAGCATCAATCGCCGATCCTCTCGAGTCACTCCGGTAGGATTGGGTAGGTACAGCACTGGGTCTCCGCTCCCCCGCAGGGCCACTCCATTGAATCTTGTGGCCAAAAATCCACTAGCCCACATGCGGCTGAACAAGGCTTGCCCATTGCTGTCCTCGGGAAACTTGGGGGTAAAAACCACGAACGCTGGAAGATCGTTGCTTTCGCTCCCAAGGCCATAGCCCAACCACGACCCGATACTGGGCTTGCCAGGAACCTCCGAACCGGTCATGACGAACGTACAAGCCGGATCGTGGTTGATCGCATTGGTGAAAACGGACTTGATCAAGGCAATATCATCGACGACTTCGCTCGTGTGCGGAAAGAGTTCGACGTTCGTCCACATCCCGCACTTGCCCTTTTGCTCGTATTTAAATTTCGAGGGCGCCACCGGGAATCGGGTCTGACCGCTGGTCATGGTTGAAAGTCTCTGTCCACCTTGAACGCTCGGTGGTAGATCTTTGTCGTAGTACTCCTGCAAGCCTGGTTTGTAGTCCCAGGTATCGATCTGGGATGGAGCTCCGTTCATGTGCAAATAGATGATCGATTTGGCTCTTGGTGCGAAGTGAGGCAGCCCGGGCAGCGCCGGGTGGACTTTGTCTTGAGACCTGCCTGGATCCGCAAACAACTTAGGTATTTGCGATTGGCCTGCCAAGAGCCCTGCTGCCAGTCCTCCAAACCGGAGCCCCGAGGAACCGAAAAAGTTCCTGCGGTTGAGTTGCATCTGAAGCGAGAGGATGTCTTTCATGGTATCAATTTCGCGTTAAGGTTTCGTCCATGTTCAGAATGGTGCTCGCTAGCAGCGTGTAGGCAGCAAGTTCACTGGCATCAAAATTTGGGGTGGGTTTCGATTCCCCGATTTGGATCAATTGCTGGGCATCTTGCGGGTTGTTCTTATAACGCTGCAAGTGGACCGATATCTGCTTCTCCAAGACATCGATCTCCTTAGCTGTCGGATTGCGAGACAACACGTTCTTAAATACAAATTCGATCCGGCCTCGAGCATCTACGATGCCTGATCCGAGAGTACGTTGAGCAAGCCCTCGGGCGGCTTCGACATGCTGCACATCGTTGAGCAACTGCAATGCTTGGAGGGGTGTGTTGCTCCGTTCGCGTCTGGTGCAGGTTTGCTCGCGGTTTGGAGCATCGAAATTCACCATGAACGGTGGCGGTGCCGTGCGTTTGTAGAACGTATAGAGGCTTCGGCGGTACAACGCCGAGCCTTTATCCTGCTGATAGAAACGTGTGTTCGATCCGGCAAAACCGACAGGCTCCCAAACGTTCGCTGGCTGATACGGCTTGACCCCTTTGCCACCCAAGGTCAAATCGATCAACCCACCTACAAACAGGGCGTTGTCTCGGATTTGCTCGGCATCCAAACGGAGTCGTGGAGCGTGGGCAAAGAGCCGATTTTCTGGATCTTTCTCGAGAGCCTCGGCAGGTATTCGGGAGCTCTGTTTGAATGTCGCCGATGTGAGCATCAGCTTCATGAGTCCCTTGACGTCCCAACCGGATTCCTCGAATTGAATCGCTAGCCAGTCGAGCAATTCCGGATGAGAAGGCACCTCGCCTTGGGTTCCAAAATCGCCGCTGGTTTTGACCAGTCCCATCCCAAAGACCTGTTGCCACAAACGATTCACAGCCACCCGCGAGGTCAGAGGATGGCGAGGCGAAACGAGCCATTTGGCAAGATCCAATCGATTGAGTTGTCGAGACTCGGCCCCTTGGATCGCTGGCAAAACAGATAGCACATTGGGCTGTACTTTTTCACCGGGTTGGTTGTATTGCCCACGCAACATCACAAAGCTTTCTCGCGGGGTGGGATTGTCTTTGTAGATGAAGGTGCTTGGGATCGCATTGTAGAAATTGTCGCGTTCGCTACGGCTACGATCGAGTTGACCAACCAGATCGCCAAGCATCGGCTTGGTCTCCGAGCAGATGCGGGCCAAGTAGTATTCCTTGAGACGCGTTACCACAGCAGCATCTGGTGCGGGTTCCGGCCCAGCCTTTGCGATATTGTTTAAATCCCCTGGAAGACCCGGGGTGTCCTTGCCCTTGGCCGCTTTCCACCAAGCAAGAAAGGATCGCAACGGATCGTTGGCCGGATCGCTAACTCCCACCACCCCGATCTTGTCCCAATAGACCGTTCCTCCAAACTGCGTGGTGGCGAATCCGGTGATATTGTCACCTGCGGAGAGTCCAATTTTATCGGCTGAAACTTCGAGACGAACCCATTCGCCGGATTTCGGCAATTCGCCCATGTTGACGCGTTCGACCGTGTTTGCTGCTCCCCATGCAATCGCATCGTAATCACCCCACACGGCACGATGCGCCCAGCCACTGCGATGGTATTGCAACATGACCGATTTGGGTGGATTGGCCGGGTCGATATAAACGTAGGCGAACAGAGTGGCTTGCACAGGGATCGAGACAGGCACCGTCGAGATACCCCAAACATCCTGCGATAATCCAGCGTCGGATCGCTTCAGCGCCCGTTTGCCGCTGAGAACTTTGTCCCCGTTTTCCGCCGTAACGAACAGGGTGGGGTGTCCAGGGGAACCGGCTACGTTACCCCCTGCTGGAAAGTCGTCTTCCATCCATACCACTTCGGTGGAAGAAGCCTGAGGCTTGGGATCCGCAAGAGCGGGGTCGTTATAAACCACCTTAGCGGCGGCCTCGTTAAGTTTCGCTTGACTGGTTGCAATCTGTGTATCGTATTCGGCCAGCTTTCCTTTTTCCTCTTCGGTCTCGAGCCTGAGTACCGGGTTGGTCAGCAACGCATTGCCATCCATTGCCGGATCGGCTGATGCGTTGAAGAAAGCGTACATCGAATAAAATTCTTTCGTCGGGATCGGATCGAATTTATGGTCATGGCACACTGCGCATCCGGCGGTCAAGGCCAACCAGGTCGATGCCATGGTGCTCGTTCGGTCAACAGCATAGCGATAGTAAAATTCCGAATCGATGGATCCACCTTCGCTGGTCGTGACATTGCATCGGTTAAACCCGGTCGCAATGAGTTGATCGATGGTCGGGTTTTCGAGCAGGTCCCCGGCAAGTTGTTCGATCGTGAACTGATCGAAGGGCATGTTCCGATTGAAACTCTTAACGACCCAATCTCGATAAGCCCACATCTGCCGTTCGTTATCCAGGTGCAAGCCGTGGGTGTCGGCATATCTTGCGATGTCCAACCAGTGTCTAGCCATCTCTTCGCCGTAGCGGTTGGATTGCAAGTACCTGTCGACCATCTTTTCGTAAGCATCTGCCGATGGATCGGTCATGTACGCGTCGAGTTCCTCGCTTGTTGGAGGTAAGCCCGTCAGCGTAAAAGCGACACGCCGAATCAATGTGGATTTGTTCGCCTGCTCAGCGAGTTTCCACCCCTGAGACTCGAGTCTCTTGCCTACAAAGGCGTCGATGGTGTTCTTGCCATTAAAGGCTTGAGGCGGGATAGCCGACTCAACCAGCGGTTCAAAGGCCCAGTGCTTTTGATACTGAGCCCCTTCCCGAATCCAACGACCCAGCAATTCGATCTCGCCAGGGGTCAATTCCTTGTTGCTATCCGGCGGTGGCATCTTCAGATCCGGGTCGCTCGAATGCACGCGGTCCCACATCACACTCTGCTTGGGATCCCCGGCCACAATCGCCCGTTTGCCATCTCGCTCTGCGCTCGCACCCTCGAAGGTATCGAGCCTCAGGCCTGCTTCGCGCTTCTTCTCATCAAACCCGTGACAAGAAAAGCACTTGTCGGCAAGGATTGGGCGAATGTCCCGGTTGTAACTGATAGGATTTTCGCCAAGGGTTGTGTTGATCAAGAAGCACACCCAACCGAGGCAGGTGGCTTGGGTAAACAAGCGTTTCATGTTCCGAACCAATCGAGGGGATCGAGGTGGGAATGGGGAGGGACCGGGCTTGCAAGGTTGCCCGCGAACGTCTCGTAATTGTAACCCAAACCGCGAGCCTTCAAAACCTTCGGAAGCCCTAAACAACGGGTGGTTTTGCAATTTAAAAAACTCTGCGGACAGACCAAGGCTCTCTTAGGGTACAGATTCCGATCGCTGAAGCTTGAGCAAGAGCTCGAGGGCTCGGGCGTAGCGCGGCGTGTCCTCGAGCGCCATGAGGCAATGCCTGAGGGCTTTTTCTCGGTGGCCACCGAGCTGCTCATAGGCCGCGGCGATTCTGAGATTCAGCTCGGCAGGATCGAGGGGATCGAGCGCCGCTAGAGCTTGTAAACTCTCAATGACTCGATTGGGTTGATGGCTCTTTTCACCAGCCAGCGCAAGATTCTCCAAAGTCGATGGTTGCATGGGCTGAATCTCGAGCATCGACTGGCACCACTTGGCAACAGACTCCCAATTGTCTGCTGCTCGATCGATTGCGATCAAGCGGATCAGTGGTTCGGTTGCGTGGGGGTCGATCGCGACCAATTCGCTCAAGGATTCGCGATGTGCCTGGAGGTTGCCTTGCTCGCTCTGGATCGACGCCCGTTTGACCAATGCGCTCGAGCCGGTGGGGTCCGTCGGCCAAAGTTTGTAGAGCCCTTCGGCGGTCTCGAGGGCTTGGTCCCAACTCTTTTGCTTGATCTGTTGATCGAGCTTTCTGTGGAGCGCATCGTAGGAGTTGGAGTGGTTGCTTAGCCAACCCTCCCAAGGTTCGTCTTTGGGCAGTGGGGTGAAGTCCAGCTCTGGGGCGATCGCCAACCCCTTCGCTTTTGCGAAACTTTCGAAGGACCGGTCGAGTCCCTCTAGGCTACCGGTTCTGCGTGCGATCGCATCGGCGATCGGAAGTCCATCCCTAAGGTCGCTCAGGAGTTTGAGCAAACCTTCGTGTCCGAATTGTTCGACCCAAAACTCGACGACGATGGATGCCACAAAATAAGCGTACTGTAGGTGGATCGGGGATTTCGGTGCCAAGAACATTCGGCTCATTCGGCTCGGTGGCTCGAACTGACCCTCTCGTAGCCAATGGATGTAGATTGGGTTTGGCGGTTCTCCCCAATTGGTTCGATGCATTCGCTCCTCGTAGACCGAGATGCCTTCGGATAGCCAGCGCGGCATGCGGTTGTTGGTGAGGTTCAAGGTGATCACATGGCAGAACTCGTGCCATAAAACCGATTTCCAGTTGTGGTCGACATTCAGTGCGGTTGGGGAATTGGCCGTGATGACATTGCCAAAGCACACGCCGAGGAAGCCTTCGCCACCGGGCAATCCGAACGTTCGAACAGCAAAATCCCTCTGTTTAGAGAACAATTCGACGACGATCGGCCCGCTGAGCTGAACTTGGTATTTGCTCACCAAGCTCTCGCGGGCCTGTTGAAGAATCTCTACGACCTCCTGGCCGAAAACCTTGGCTTCGGTCGCATCCATGCGAATGACAAACCCGGGGGCCTCGATCGTTGTGTATTTTTCTAGTTCCCCTTTGAGAATCTGGAGGTTGTAGCTCGTGACATGGAACGGATCGGCTTGTCGCGCAAGAGCAACCATCTCCCAACCCTCCTGTTCGCGACCGAGCCGGAGCAGATCCTGCGCGAGCTGAGTTCGTGCGGGGTGAAATTTGCTATC
>CAILTZ010000828.1 GCA_903837255.1 uncultured Pirellula sp.
GACCGCTTCAGAGGTTTTGCTCAATCCCGACTCCCTTCCAAAACATAGACTCCCCGGTAGCGTAAGCAGCTCAAGAACCCAAAAAATTTCCTCGGCAAACAAGCTTGCACGCCAAGCCCTAATTCGCCTAAATAGCTATCTTTGGAAACCACCTAGGTTTGTAGTTCGAGCTTTACTCTGCCCATGCTAGCAAATAAAACCCAGCTAGCAAATAAAACCCAGCTAGCAAATAAAACCCAGCTAGCAAATAAAACCCAGCTAGCAAATCAAAACGATTCGATGGACCACCCTACCACATCGAGGTGCCACTCGAAGTACTCGCGCCACTCGGGTTTCCTTTTTCCATCCCTCGAACTTATGATGTTCCGCACGACAACACTTGCCCCTTGGGCGACATTTGCCCCTTGGGCGGTTCCTTTTCTGATGAGATTCCATTTATGATTTGGACGATCCTGCAGGTTAGCTTTCGGCGATTGAAGAACAATCGCTCCGAGCTGCTTCTGACCTTCCTCGTCCCGATCCTGTTTTTCAGTATCTTTGCTCTGATCTTTGGTTCTCGAGGAACCAGCGGTACGTCGATCCCCAAGATCAAGGTCGCACTGAGCGACCAAGTGGGCTCGGGCGTGACCCGGCGGGCGATCGAACTGATTCGAGAACAGAACTCACTGCGGGTGACCGACTCGCACTCGGCACTTTTGCATGCCGACTCTCTGGAGAAGGACCTTGCCCAACTGGTCGAGCCTCACGAGGCCGAATACCTCGTTCGACGCGGGTCGGTACCGGCCGCGGTGATTTTTTCTGCGCCTACCACCGAGGGATCCTTTCCTACGATTGAATTGCTCTCGGATTCCTACGATCAGGTTTCTGGCCAAATCCTTTCGGCGTTGGTTCAAAAGTCGGTCATGACCGCCTTTGCCGAAGAGCAGCGAAAAGCGGCACCGCCGATGCCTGTGCAGGCACCTGGGCAAGTCCCTGTTCCGAGCGTCCAATCTGCTGCTTTCGCACCGGATGCTCTGGGCCCCTCGGCCCCCAATCTCCCTGTCTTTGCCGAACCTCCGACGATCCAGAGTGTCGATGTCTTGGGTGGCAAGAAAACCAACCCGGTGATCGCGATGTACGCAGCTGGGATCGCGGTCATGTTCTTGCTATTCTCGGCGACCACCGCCAGCGGATCGCTCCTGGAAGAACGGGAGAACTCGACCCTGGACCGACTGCTTTGCAGCCGATTGAGCATGGACCAACTCCTGCTCGGCAAATGGTCGTATTTGACCATCGTCGGGATTGTTCAAATGGCATTGATGTTTTGTTGGGGAAGTCTGGTGTTTGGCATCGATCTTGTGAATCATCTCGAAGGCTTCATCGCCATGACGCTCGTGACTGCCGGAGCGTCGGCGAGCTTTGCGCTGCTGCTAGCTTCGCTGTGCAAATCCCGTACGCAGCTGAGTTGGGTTTCGACGATTGTCATTCTGAGCATGTCGGCCCTAGGTGGTAGTATGGTCCCAAGGTACCTGATGAGCGAATCGATGCAGCGTGCCGGACTGCTGACCTTCAACGCCTGGGCCCTAGAGGGCTACAACAAGATATTTTGGCGAGATCTGAAGCTCCCGGATATCGAACTCGAACTCGGCGTGCTGACCCTGTGCGGATTCTGCTTTATCGTGGCAGCAAGAATATTCGCGATCCGCTGGGAACGCACATGAGCTTGAACTCCCAAGCTCCCTTGGATGACAAGCGGCTAGTTCGCCATGATGCGACCCGTCTTGCTCGCCAATGGTCCCGCTTGCAACGCGTCAAACCCGATCGATTGCAGCAGGATTTGCAGCGCTGGCAATCGGCCCTCGATGCAGCTTATGCTCGTTTCGAACAGCGTCTCCAAACAAACTATCGCATCAGCTACGATCCAGAACTGCCGATCTACAACCATCGCCAAGAGATCCTCGATCTGCTTGCCAATCGCCAGACGATGATCGTCTGCGGGGAAACCGGATCGGGCAAAAGCACTCAGCTACCGAAACTATGCCTACAAGCCGGCCTGTTTCGCCACGGTTGGATCGGTCACACCCAACCTCGCCGGCTGGCTGCAAGATCGATCGCCAACCGGCTCGCCGAAGAGCTCGATACCGAGCTCGGCCAAGTCGTCGGCTACAAGATCCGCTTCCAAGACCGCACGCAAGACTCCTCGCTCGTGAAACTCATGACCGACGGGATCCTCTTGGCCGAGATCCAGCGCGACGCTCTCCTGGAAGCTTACGATTGCATTATCGTCGACGAAGCCCACGAGCGATCGATTCAAATCGATATGCTCATGGCTTATCTTGCCGAGCTGGTTCACCGGCGTCCAGAACTGCGTCTGATCATCACCAGCGCGACGATCGATGCTCAGCGGTTCTCGGACCACTTTCACGATTCCATCGGTCCAGCCCCGATCCTAGCGATCCAAGGCCGTAGCTATCCGGTCGATGTCCGATACCGTGGTATCCAAAGCTTGGCCGACTCCCCTGCGATCGACAACGATTATGCGTTGCTCGATCGACTCTGCATGGCGGTCGATGAACTCTACAGCGAAGGGCGCGGAGATATCCTTGCCTTCTTTCCCACCGAACGGGATATTCGCGACGCGAGCAAGCGGCTCCGAGGCCATCTGACCCAGCGCGGGCTCAACGATTCGGTCGAGGTCTTGCCTTTGTACGCAAGGCTCACCGAAGCCGAACAGCAACGGATCTTCCAACCGCATCGCCAGAGGCGCATCGTTCTTGCGACCAACGTCGCGGAGTCCTCGCTGACGGTCCCCGGGATCCGCTACGTGATCGATACGGGTACGGCCCGCGTCTCTCGCTATGCTCCGCGAAGTCGTGTGCAGCGATTGCCCATCGAACCGATCTGCCAAGCATCAGCAAACCAGCGCAGTGGCCGCTGCGGGCGGCTGGGACCTGGCATCGCCATCCGACTCTACGACGAACAGGACTTCCTGGGCCGCACCGGGTTTGCTCAGCCCGAGATCATGCGCTGCGATCTGGCCGCGACGATCCTGCACGCAAAGTCTCTGAGAATCGATGACATCGAATCGCTCGCTTGGCTCGATCCACCCCGGCCCGAGAGCATCCGCGAGGGACTTCAGACACTCCGCGAGATCGAAGCCATCGATCAAGCTGGAAGCTTGACTCTCATCGGCCGCACCCTGGCGACTTGGCCTGTATCGCCGCGTATAGGAAGGATGCTGCTGGCAGCCAACCAAAACGCTTGCTTGCACGAGATGCTCATCATCGCCTCGGCGCTCGAGACCCAAGACCCACGCGTCCGACCCCCAGAGTTCCAACAAGCTGCCGATGCCGCTCATCAACGCTTCCGCGATTCGCAAAGCGACTTTGTCACCCTGCTGCGTATCTGGGATTTTTACCATTCGCTACGCGAGAAACTCGGCCGAAGTCGGTTGGAAAAAGCTTGCCGCGACTCGTTCTTGTCCCTGGTCCGACTCCGAGAATGGGGGGATGTCCATCGGCAACTCATGGAACAGTGCCGCGAAGCTGGTTTGACCATCCAGTCTCGACGCATGGCCGTCCATGACCCAGCCGTGAGCGAATCGCAAACCCAGCCTCGAGATCGATTTTCAGATGGCTACGCAGAACTTCACCAAGCGATCCTCGCAGGGTTGCCATCGGGCGTAGCGATGCTCGATGACAAAGGCAAATACCGCGGCGCGTCGAACATGGAACTGCTTCTTTGGCCAGGTTCCTGCCTCAGAGGCTCAAACGCCAAATGGATCGTTTGCTCCGAAATCGTCGAGACCCACGATCGCTTTGCTCGCACCTCTGCGCGCATCGATCCGGTCTGGATCGAACGGGTCCTGGGCCACTGCCTAAAGTACTCCTATGACGAACCCCACTTCAGTCGCAAACAAGGTTCGGCGATGGTCATGCGACGCGGATCGCTCATGGGCCTGCCCGCAGTCAACCGACACCCCGTACCCCTGGCTCCGCTCGATCCAAGCTTGGCCCGCGATCTGCTAATCGAACATGGATTGGCCGAGCAGCAACTCGAATCGCGAGCGAAATTCTGGAGCCATAACCGCCAATTCCTCGACCAGATCCAACGCATCGGGGACAAGACCCGGCGCAGGGATTGCGTGGTCGATGCGTTCGTCCTTCTGAACTTCTATCGCCAATGCGTTCCAGAACACGTGGTCGATCGCGTTACTCTCGAACAATGGGACAAGTCCCTCAAAGAGACTAAATCACCACCGTACTTGTCCTACGAAGCGCTCGAACTGCAACTCGATACCCAATCGATGCGCAAAGAATTCCCCGATCAACTCGAAATCGGACAAACCAGCCGTTTGCCCCTGAGCTACCGCTTCGAGCCGGGTTCCGAAACCGACGGCGTTACCCTCGAAGTCCCCCAAGCTTTTGTCGAGCAGTTGCATCAAGAGAAACTCGAATGGCTCGTTCCAGGTCTGCTCGAAGAGAAACTCGTGGCCCTCCTGAAATCGCTCCCCAAACGCTTGCGCCGGCAATTGGTACCCATCCCCGATACCGTCCGGGTCATCCTTCCAAAAATGCTCGAAGCATCTTCCAAGTCCGAGCCATTTTGGAAAAGCTTGTGCGAGATTACCTCCAAACATGCAGGGGAGGTGATCCATAGGTCCGACTTCGACTCTGACTCCCTCCCGGAACATCTGAGATTTCGCATCGAGCTCAAGGACCCGCAAGGCAAAAACATCGTCGTAACCAGAGAGCTTGGAACGATTCAACAAGCACTCCAGCGACAAGCCGATGTCCAGAACAAGCCATCTCAGAGTGTCGCTTCGACATCGACCAGCTACCCATGGCAACGCACCGGAATGCAAAAATGGGATATTCCCGAACTGCCCCAAAAGATCGTCGAACTCATCGGTGGTGTCCGGATGGAACGATTCCCGAGCTTGGGTTGGCGCGATGGCAAAGCTTACACCCTCGTCTGCGATCATCCTCACTTGGCCGAGCAACAACTGCGGGAAACCATGATCCGCTTGTTGGCCGCCAGTGAGCGACGGGAGCTCAAAAGCCAAATTCAATACCTGCCCAAATGGACCCAGTGCGGGCTTTGGCTCTCGGATCGATTCGATGCCAACGGACTGACCGATTACGTCTCGAACCTTATGGTCCGATTGGCGATGGTAGAAACCAACTGGAGCAAGGACTCCGGAGGCTTGGATGAATGCCCCAGGAGCTTGATCGATTGGGAAGCCAGACACGTCGGTCGCGTACAAAAAATCGGTATGGCTGCTGCTGAGATCGCTCGCTGGTTGCAAAAGTTCGCAGAAGCCTATTATCAGCTTAGGCGACAAAAAGAAAGCATTCCCAAGCAATTATGGGAGCAAGTCACCTCGATGCGGATGCAACTCGATGGACTGATGGATCCAGCCCATGCAATGCATACACCTTGGGTGTACCTCAAGGACTTTCCTCGGTTCCTAAACGCCATGGCCCTGAGGCTAGAAAAACTTCGTTCGTCGGGGTTGCCCAAGGACCAGCAGTTGGACGCTGGGCCTGAACAAGCCGCCAAAGACTATGCGGTACGAATCGCCAAGCTCGAAAGCCAGCTCGCCTTTGCCAAACACAAAAGCAGATGGCATCCCGACGGTACACTCCTAGAGTATCGCTGGATGATTGAGGAGTATCGTGTCTCGCTCCATGCGCAAAAGCTAGGGACCCGGATGAGTGTATCCCCGAAGCGGATCGAGAAACTCCAACAACAGCTCAACACCCAGTCGCAATCCTAGCTTCAAAGATGGCCTCCGAGTGGGATGATCAAAGCGGCCAACACCAGCCTCGTCAATCCGTCAACACCGTCCGCGGTCAATCCAGTCAACACAGTCAATGCTGTCAATACTGTCCAAACCCCAACGCCACCGCCGCAGGCGGCGGGTCCCCTCAGCCAGGCATTCTAGGGCGACGCCCGAAAATTCCCCCTAAATCACCAAGTTTAACGAATCGATAAAGCCTGCCGAGTCGATATAGATTTTCAAGCCGAAGGTCCGTACAGTCGGAACCGCCCAAGCTTAGGTGTCCCTTGAATGGAATCTGCAGGACCCACCATGAACCAACGACAAACACTTCCCAAGCCACGCAGTGCGCGGCCCAATGATAAGCGTCCTAGCGATACTGGGATGAGCCTCCCTCCGGTCCTGTTTTCGCTCCCAGATCTGTCCGAACCCCGCACCGCAGAACCCCCGAACCCTGCTTACCAAGCGACCCTCGCTAGTGCTGCGTCTGTGGGCCGCGAAATGCCGCACGTACTGTCCACCGCTATACATCCCCAGGATTCGAAATATTCGCAGGACTCGCATAGAGCTACGTCTTCGAACGTACTGAATGCAGCGATAGGTTTTCTGGCTTTCGCAACCCTGCTCATCGGCGCGAAACTCTACACCGACCACCGAGTCGTCGAGCGAGCGCGTGCCTCTGAGCAACCACAGCGAATGACCACAGTCGCCCCCACCGCTCCCAAGACCGCCAGCCCGAGTCAAAGTCGTGGTCCAAACCAAAGCCCAAGCGGAAATGGAAACGGAAATGGAATTGAAAATGGGAACCGCAATGCCTTCAACGCTGGTCCTCAGCAGGCCACCTATGAAACGCCCATTCCAACCAACCATCCACAACCCACTGAATCTCGCGAGTCGAGCAACAAAGCTGTCCTGGAAATTTCTGATCCAGTAGTATCGGCAAGCTACCCAGCACAAGCAATCCATGGGAGTTCGTCGCCTCGGCAAACCCCTGCGGGCTCCGACCCGATCCCTTCGGCCCCCATGCCGTCACTTGAGCCCATCGAGCCTCCTGCACCGATGGCTCAACCCAACTCAATACCAAGGGCTCCTTACCAACCCCAATCGACCTCGCAACCCCCTGCATCACAATCCGCCATCCCTCAATCAACACCAGCGCTGGCGGTTTCTCCAAGCCCAATCCCAGCCACGTCGCTGAATACCCGGGACATGATTTTGCTCCGACAAGGCAAATCGATTGACCTCTACAACAGAGACCCAGCCCGAGAGTCCAAGCCTGTCGCGCTTCATGCAAACGCAAGTGCCAGCAACGGCACACAACTCACCGGTGAAACCTATCCAGCGGTTCGTCAACGATACGAACCGATCAGCGCTCCTCCTATGCCCGCCACCTATGGCAGGCCGACATCGATGGAGGTCCCAACACCCCCCAAACCGTATGAGCCTATCGGAATAACAAAGGAAGATGCCTTATGAGCCAGACACCGATCTCTTTTCTTGGTCCTTGGGATACCGATTCGGCTTTGCCCACGCAAGGCGTTCGAAAACAGCTTGAACGAGCCACTGCGCCGGAGGAACCTTGGGATTCCCCAGAACCTATCTCTCCGTGCTGGGAAGTCGATGCGTTTTGCTGGCCTGAGGTAGTCCTGAAACTTCAAGAGGTCAATACCGAGTCGATGAGGCGAGTCAGTCAACACCTTGCTGCCTCGAATCATGCCGGTTTGAAAGTTTTGGCGGTCACCAGTGGCGAGCGAGGCGTAGGTCGATCCACCGTTTCGATGCACTTGGCCCGCGCCGCTTCCCAAGCCGGCTTGAGGGTCGCACTGGTAGATGCCGATCTGCAACATCCAAGCCTGATCGACCAGCTCCAAATCGATGCCCCAAACTCCTGGCATCAATGCATCACCGATCGACTCTCGATGGACGAAGCTGCGGTCTGTTCGGTCGAAGAAAATATCGCGATCTTTCCGTTGAC
>CAILTZ010000829.1 GCA_903837255.1 uncultured Pirellula sp.
AAGCTAACCAACGAGCGCTTGATTGAGGATTAGGTCGAAGCTCGGGAAAGATGCCCACTAAAACAATCAAATAATCAGCTTTTTGTGACGACAGCACCACTCGAATGCTTGTCTCTCCCAACAATTGTGATATTTTCTGGGTTCGTGGATGAATGGATATCCACATTACTTTTTAAATGGAGTTTTTCACGGTGGCGAATCACAAGATCGATGATGTCGAGGGAATTGGACCAGTTCGTAGGGCTAAATTTTTTGCCACGGGTATCAAGGATACTGACGGTCTTCTCAAGTCAACCAGGACACCCAAGCAACGCAAGAGCTTGGCCGAGAAGACCGGGATCAGCGAGAAGTGGATCCTGAAGTTTGCGAACATGGCGGACTTGTACCGCATTCAGGGAATTAGCTCTGAGTACTCACAACTTCTTGAAGCTTCTGGTGTTGATACTGTCGTCGAGCTAGCGACACGCGTTCCAAAGAATCTTCATACCAAGGTTTCCGCCGTAAACCGAGAGAAAAAAAATACGAGACAACCCCCTAGTTTGGCCGAGATCACAGGTTGGATTGAACAAGCGAAAAAGCTGCCGCGAGTTCTCGATTACTAAGATTTCGAACACTGACAAACGCCCCAGTGCGATTCGATCGCCACTGCGCGTGTAAATCGCGGAACAGTGTGCCTGCATTTCGGATGCGGACGGCTGAGTAGATGTCTGACGCTAGGGAAACGCGAAGCTCGATTGACTGCGAACCTTCTTCCCGTTCAAAAGCGGAATCCCTTCGCACGATACGCTCGGACGTGGTATTGGTAGGCTCGATACCGTAAAGTTCAACGCAGCGGTGCAAAGCTGGATCAATGAAAATGTTCTCCCAGGCAAATCGACTTTGCATTTATGGCAGGAACATAAATTCGTTGCTGGATAGCAATGCATGCGATAACTGCTCCCATCGGTTCAATCGATCCGCATTCGTGGGCTCCATCGGAGTCTCAAGAAACTCCGTCGCCACTGCAATTTCCTCTGCGGTCGGCTCTCGCCCATAGGCCAGTTGCCATCCGAGTCTGAGACGGTCTTGATCATTCCCAGCGGCCTTTTCGAGGCGTCTTGAAAATTCACGACTCATCTCGAAGATGAACGGACTATTGAGTACGAATAACTGCTGCTGGGGCACGGTAGTGACATTGCGCTGGTCGCTGGTCACGTTTGGCTCAGGAAAATCGAAGAGCGTGAGTGTGGCATTCGGAGCGTAGCGACTGATCACGGTGTAGAGGGTGCGCCGACGGCCGTCAGGATTGTCGGCTTCAAAACCATTGAGCCGGGTGAAAAAGTTGAATCCTGCCACCTCTTTGACGCCGGGGTCGGACTGGTTGATGGATGGTCCGCCCACTTGCGGATCGAGTTTGCCCGCAACGCTGAGCATGGCGTCGCGCCAGGCCTCGATATCGAGTCGCCGTGGGGACATGCGCCAGAGATATTCATTGCCGGGATTTGTGGCGATGTTGTCGGTGTCCTGGGCGCTGGAAAGCTGATAGGTCGTTGAAAGCATGATTTCGCGATGCAGCCATTTGAGGGACCAGCCAGCCTCCATGAATTGCACAGCCAGGGTGTCCAACAATTCCGGGTGCGTCGGCGGGCTGCCCAGCTTTCCGAAATTGCTCAGCGTAGGGACGATTCCGCGACCGAAGTGATAATGCCAGACGCGATTAACCAAGACGCGAGCCGTCAGCGGGTTTTCTCGATGGACGATCGCTTTGGCCAAATCAAGCCGCCTAAATGGTTTTTCGCCGGATTGTTCCTCCGGTTTGCTCAGGACTCGCAGGAATCCTGGGGGCGCTTGTTCGCCGAGTTTCTCGGGATTTCCGCGGATGAAAACCTGCATCGGCTGAGCACCTCCGCGGACACTGGGCATCAGAGGGCCCGAGGGTGGTGGCGTTTCGGTCAGAGTATTCAACTGAGCTTGAAGCTCGGCCAACTGCTGCTTTTGGGCTTCAGCGAGCAAACCAGCCAGATCATTCTCGGCGACAAAGAACGGTGCCTTGGCGTCCTTCCAGAGCACGTTGAGCACTCGGGCCTGATCGGCGGGAAGCGGTGTTGGCTTTTGCGATGGGTCTGCGGAGGGTTGCTCGCTGGTTTTGAGAGCCTCAAGCGATGTCAGGACGATGTTCTTGAGAGCTTCAACCTGCTGGCGCATCGCATCGGAGTTAGCCACCGAGCCGGACGCATTGGCCTGCTTGGCCGCGTCGCGGAGACCCTTGAGGATCGGCTCCTCGCCCGGCTCTTCGAGGACTTTGACCCAGCGGTTCAAGAAGTACAGTTCCAAGCCTTCCTGACGTGCGAATGCTGCCTCATCCAAGGGGAGTTTGTGGCTTCGAAGCACGGACATTTTGGACGCGGAGATCGCGTAGGCATCGGCTTTTTCGAGGGCCAGACGGCCGAGTTGCCGCGCCTGGTCCTCTTTCCACTTAGTCAAACTCGCCTTCTGTTGCGCGACCTGTTCAATCCATCTCCTGTGCGTTTCGACAACCTCTGGGGCCGCCAGCATACGGTCGGACCATTCCGCACCGTTGTAGGCGGCTGCCAGTGAATAGTAGTCTCGTGTCGGAATCGGATCGAACTTGTGATCGTGGCACCGGGCGCAGGAGACCGTCAGCCCCAAGATCCCACGGGACAGTGTGTCCACTCGATCCTCCAATTCGTCGGCCTTGGCTTTGGCTTCCCCGGCAGCTCCTTTACGGAACTGCGGACCGAGTCCTTGAAAGCCCAGACCGGCCAGTCGGGTCACGTAATCGGTAGCCGGTCCAGGTAATTCATCGCCTGCGATCTGCAACTGCAGGAACTCGTCGTATGGCATATCACGATTGAGAGCATCCACAACCCAATCGCGATACCGGTAGGCAGCCGGAGTCGGAGTTAAGAACGAGTTGCCTTGATCGTCTGCGTAACGGGCTACATCCAGCCAGTAGCGTCCCCAACGTTCGCCATAATGCGGTGAATCCAGCAGCCGATTGATTAACTTCTCGTAGGCTCCCGGGTCCGTATCCTGTTCGAACGCTTCGCACTCCTCGGGTGACGGCGGCAGGCCGATCAGGTCAAAGGTCGCCCGCCGGATCAACTCCCGTTTGGTCGCCGGTCTTACAGGATGGAGGTTATGTTTTTCCATAGCAGCCAGCACAAAAAAGTCGAGCGGATG
>CAILTZ010000830.1 GCA_903837255.1 uncultured Pirellula sp.
ACTTGCCAAGTCACAGCGCCATCGAGCGAGATGACCTCTTCGGATTGCACCAACCCAGTCGTATTGGATAGCACTGGGAAGGATTGGAAGCCCGAACCATTCTGGTCGGCGATTCGATAGGGGAGCAAGCCTCCACGAGAATTAGAAACTCGCTGCAGGTGCTTGGGCATAGGACTGACTACACCCTGGCCCTCGGGATAGACGACCTTGTAGTTGGTGGTAAGCGAGGTGTATAGGGCATGGTAGGAGGACAGCAGGCCGCGAGGATATTGGTTATGCAACTCCACGAGCTTAACGGTCGTTTGGCTACGGGAAAATCCGACGTCCAACTGCACTGCCTTTGCGATGGCAAACACCCCAACTAGAGCGATCAGCGGAGCGGCAACCCAAGCTAGTTCCAGACGTCTGATAAGCCGGAAGAAAAGCCAGTTGATCGGAACCAACACGGTCAAGTAGGCTAGCAGGCATTTGAGAATCGTCGACAAACTCGGAACGGAGATACCGGATAGCTTTTTTAGATAATTATTTGCTGAATCCGAGACGATGGAGGCGTCATTCCATGCTCCATAGCTTGTCGTTTTACCAGTGGTGTCCTCCTTGGGCTCGAGAGTTTCCGAATTTCTTTTGGTCGAACTGTCGAGATCTCTTGCCCATAGACGAAGCCGGGTGTTGAAGCCCACATGGTCCTCATGGTCTTCGTTGTTGCCGTGGTAAAGCAATTTCAACTCGTCACCAAACTTCACATACCTGGACGGTTTGCGAAGGATCGCATTGTGGATCAATGCCGAATACGAAGGCCAATTCACAAAGGCCGAGTGGTTCATCGGAAAACTCGTCATGACGATGCGACCTTGTCCGACCAACCGCTCGGCGACCAATCCCTCCAAACTGGGGATCCAAGTGCTATCGGTCCCGAGTTGGCCGTCTAGGATCGGGATCGATTCGCCGGGTTTAAGCGGCACACGTAGATCGCTGCGCGCGAAGCGCAGGTTCCAAGTTTGGCTGTCATTTAGCTGATTGATGAGCTTTTCGGAAAGCTCACTTGAAGTGGTTTTTTGAAGAGGTGCGTACTCTTTGAGCACCGAGGATTCGATCCCGGCGATCGCCTCTGGACCATTGATGATGATCGTCCCTCCGAAATGGAGCCAATCCAAAATCGCATCCAGCTGATCTTGCGGCAGAATATTCAACGACACATCATTGATCACCATGTGGGAAATGCTCGTCATGGTCATCAGTTGATTAGGAATCGACTCGGCCATCTGCTCTTCGGGAATCTCGATGATCCGATGAGGCGTCACCTTGAACTTCATATCCCGCTCATAAAGCGGCCAGACGATGCAATCGAGCCCCCGCCAAAAGATGTGGCGAGAAGGATTACGACTCAACACCAGTGTGTCGTATTGGTATGGCTTCAAGATCTTTGCAAAGAAATTCTCGGCCTCGATAGGGGCACCTAAGCCTCTCTGAGCATATCGCATGAGGAACGATAATTTGGAACTCTCCCCCGTATCGAATGAAAATCCTTGACTATCCAAGGGGGGTTTGGTTTGAAGGACCTTCATCTCGACGGTTTTCTCTTGGCCTTTTGCGAGCGAGATATCTCGCTCGAACTGCAAGGGAATGCCTTGAGGCCAAACGGTGGTCGGACGCTCCGAACGATCCATCTGGTAAAGGGTTGCCGTCAAGGATTCGTCGTTCTGATTGGCCCTGAGGGTTTGACGCGTCTGATACCAATGCCCAGGCTTGACCGAATTCCCAACCAACTCCTTGGAAAAGGGAAGAGTGTGCAATTCGCCCGCGACCAATCGCAACTTCTTCTTTCTCTTCTCCTCCTCGGCAGCCTTCTCTTTGTCCCTAGAACAACCTCGACAACCCGTGACCAATACCAACAGAGACAAAAGCAACACCAGCTTTGTGATCGGACGCATAGTACCGGGGTACTCCTGTAGACAATCAGTTCCCGAGCATACAACACTCGGGACACTCAGGCTTGGAGTCCAGACTCCTGACCAATAGCTCCGATTCCCGATCGCATTCTTTACATCGGTATTCATACAAAGGCATGATGCAATTCCTGCTGGAAAACGTGTATCAAAGGAAACTAACTATGTTAGCATCCGGATTGGCCGAATTCAATTCACGCCGATCCACCACATCGCAAAGGCAAGGGCCAACGCGATCGCTCCGAGAAACGTCAAAGTCCATAGCCCCGAACTGATCGCTTGCTTGAGGATCAAATCCCGGCGTTCATGCCTTGTCGCAGCCATCACCAAACTGACAGCCACCAAGACCGGAATGAACCACAAGAGATAGACTAAAGAAATCGCCATGCTTGTTGAACTCTAGCCCAATTGCTACAGACCAAGGCTCGGTCGAGCCCCAGTGGTGATTAAAACCGATTCGAGATCAACCCTTTGGGAATCCCCCCAAAGTCCTTCCAGGTCGTAATAGCGGCGGCGCTCCTCATCGAACAAATGGACGATGATCCCACCGTAGTCGATCGCAATCCATTGACTCTCGTCATATCCGGACATATTCAGACGAACCTCCCCTCGCTTTTTTAGCTCCCGATCAATCTCCTCGGCGATCGCGTGCAATTGCCGTCGGGATGTCCCGGTGACGATCAAAAAGCAGTCAAAAATGCTCGTCTGCTTGGAAAGATCCAACAAAACAATCTCTTGGCCCTTGTTCTCCGCTGCAATCTTGGCTGCGACTTTTGCAGATTCAAGACTATCGGCGACCGTCTGAGCGTTGTTGGCCAAAGTGGTTGGATCGGATTGTACTGTGCTCATTCGCTTCAGTCAGTCAATGTTGCGGGCGGTAAATTAGTCAGGGAAAGATCGACTGGTATTCTAGATCCAAACGGCCATGTTGTCACGGCTTAAGTTTTCTTTGCCTAGCCAAGAATGCTTCGTAGTCGTCTCGAGTGTCGATTCCACGCGCCGCATGCGCGACGATCCCGACCGCAATTCGATGCCCAGCCTGCAGAAAACGCAACTGCTCAAGCTTCTCGATGCGCTCAAGTGGACTCTCTGGCAACTCAGGCAGACCGAGCAGAAACTCCCTGCGATATGCATAAATGCCCAAGTGCTGATAGTAGACACTTGAAAGATCTGACGTATCGCGAGGGTAAGGAATCACCGAGCGGCTAAAGTACATGGCCATCCCATCATGGGATAGAACCACCTTAACGCACGCAGGATCCTCGATATCCCTGCTGGCTTGGATCGGTGTAGCCAATGTAGCCACCATGGCTTGCGGTGCTTGCCCCAAAAGCCCAATCACCCGGTCGATCGATTCGCCCGCAATCTCCGGCTCATCCCCCTGCACATTGACGAAAATGTCCACGTCTGGTCGGGCTCGAGCGACCTCGGCAACCCGATCGGTGCCGCTGGCTGCCAAGGGATCGGTCATCATCCAATCGGCCCCAAGCCCCTGAGCGACCTCGGCTAGCCGCTCATGATCCACCGCTAACGTCACGCCACTTGCCAATCGGCTCGATTGCGCTGCCCGGTAGGTATGCGCAATCAGAGGCATTCCCGTCTCGCATAGGAGCAATTTCTCGGCAAGACGAGTAGAGGCTAGCCTTGCGGGAATCACGATCTGTGCCCGCACCTGTGCCCGCATCTTCGCCTGCAACTCCTCTACGCTGCTACTTTGCATCCGCGCTGCTACTTTGCATCCGCCCACCCAAAAAACCAAGACCATCCCGGCGGCTTACTGCTCAGAAAAAAAGAGGCTCCGGTGGGAGTTGAACCCACGCGTGGCGGATTTGCAATCCGCTGCCTTAGCCACTTGGCTACGGAGCCTGATTGTGCCCAGACGGCACGCTTAGGGTTGTAGTGAAATTCCCGCCGCTGGTCAACACGACTCAGCCATCCCTGCCAAGAGTTCTCCAGCCACCGAGAACAAAGTCAATCACAGCAAACAGCGTACCATTTTTTACTTTTTTTCTAATTCAACCCTGCCCTACGGGGCACCCCAGGGGTAAAATCCATTGTCGCCAGTGGCCAGGATGCCACTGAATTTGATTCCACTCTTCCATGACACAGGCCATGCGTCTCTCGTTCGGACTCGAAGCCCGTCAAATTCAAACCCAGAAACTGGCTCCTCGGATGATCCAGTCGATGGAGATCCTGCAGCTGCCAATCCAGGCTCTTCAGGAACGGATCGAGCAGGAAATGGAAGAGAATCCAATGCTCGAAGTCGCCGAGCGGGACGAGAACCTCCCAGACGACGACAACCAGACGCGGGAGGATCATGCCCAAGACCACGACAAGTCCTCACGAACCGAAGACGAACGGGAACTGGTCGTACGCGAGGACTCCTCGAACGCCGAAGACTTCGAACGCCTGGAAAATATGGGCAATGACATGCCCGATACCTTCGACGACTTTCGCCGTTCGAGCAATCGCATCCAAGAGGACTCCGACCGCCAACACGATCTGATGGCCAACGCGGTGGAACGCCCGGAATCTCTCAACGATTTTCTCCTGCACCAATTGGCTGAACTGGACATCGATGACGATGTGGAAAAAATCGCCGAAAGAATCATCTCTTGCCTAGATGCCCGAGACGGTGGCTACTTCCACTCCTCGCTCATCGACATGCTCACTCCTGATCACAAACCCGAGGATATCGCCAAAGCCGAGGAGGCCCTCAGGATCGTCCAAGGCCTCGAACCGACCGGAATCGCCGCAAGATCCCTCCGCGAATGCTTGCTCAACCAACTCTCCGGCCACCTCGAAATGGCCGATAAACTTCGGCTGATCATCAACCATCACCTGGATGACCTGGCCGAAAATCGCATGCTGGCCATCCAGAAAAAAACCGGTTACTCGATCGATACCATCCAGAAAATCCGCGAAGAACTCCATAAACTCAACCCCAAACCCGGGGCCTCCTTCATGGAATCTTTCGTCCCTCTTGTCACCCCCGATGTCATCGTCGAACAACAAGACGACGAGCAGTACGTGGTCCGATTGGTCGATGAATATATTCCGTCTCTTCGAATCAGCGAATATTATCGTAAACGCTTGATGGACCCCAAAGCCACCGAAGAGGAAAAGGAGTTCATTAAACGCAAAGTCGGTAGCGCCCAGTGGCTGATCGAGTCGATCCAACAACGCCAGCGAACCCTTTCCCGCGTCGCCGGAGCGATCGTTAAACATCAGCGTAAATTCCTCGACGAAGGCCCCGAGGCGATTGTACCCTTGAAAATGCAGCAAATCGCCGACGAAGTCGGAGTGCACGTGACAACCATCTCTCGCGCCGTCGACGACAAATGGATCCAAACCCCTCGCGGTATCTTTCCCCTTCGCCGATTCTTCGTTTTCGGCACCCAAACCGCCGATGGCGAAGATGTCGCTTACGAAACCATCCGGCTAAAACTCCAAGAAATCATCGACAAAGAAGATAAAACTCGCCCCTACAGCGATGATGAACTGATGGAAGAACTCCAAAAACACGGACTCGGGGTGGCTCGTCGAACCATCACCAAGTACCGCAAGAAAATGGGCATCCCGAGCTCTCGCCAACGACGCGACTGGACCAAGTAACCCGCTGAGCAAATGCTCGTCTAATACAAATACCCCGGCTAATACAGCCAATAAGCTTGGCTCTCTGCCCGAAACGATTGCTCCTGGGACTCCCACTCTCGGGCGATCTGCTCCCACGTGGCCCCCTGCTCAATCGCCTTGCGCTCCCGATCCGAACCAAAGAGCAAATCGATGGCGATCGGATCAGATACGAATTCATACATCTCTGTCCGCCAAGCAAATCTCTCCGGCGATGCCTGACGCATCTGGATCAAAAGCGCTAGCGACGTGCGCACAGGAAGATACTCGGATCGGTCGATCACGTGGATCTGTACACCCCCACAATCGATCCCAGCATGCTTTTGAAACGTGGGACGAAACCAAACCGGTCGAAACACAACTCCAGGCAACCCTAACCCCTTCATGGCTTGGGCCAACTTCGTCGAATCGATCCACGGTGCTCCGCATATCTCAAACGGTCGGGTCGTACCCCGACCCTCGCTCAGGTTCGTCCCCTCGAACAAACATTGTCCGGGATACACAATCGCCGTATCGAGCCAGGGCATGTTCGGGGACGGGAGAACCCAAGGCAGATTGCACTCATCGAAGTAGTCTTCGCGATTCCAACCCTCGCACGCAATGACTTGGAACCCCCCGAGAGCTCGACCCACTGAATTCTTTTCAATCTCGCTGTAGTACATCCTAGCCAACTCGCCTATCGTCAGCCCATGCCGTACGGCCAAGCGATGCGCGCCGACAAAACTCTCATAACCATTCGAAACCAACGGCCCTTCAACCTGCAAACCACCAATCGGATTGGGCCGATCTAGCACCATCACGTCTAGACCCATCGGCAAGGCTGCTTGCATGCAGTACTTCATCGTGGCTTGAAACGTATAAAACCGACTGCCAATGTCCTGCAAATCAACCACCAATAGGTCCAATCCCTCAAGCTGCTTTGGTGTCGGCTTGAGGCTCTCGAAGGTCTTTCCATACAAGCTCACGACTTGCGTACAAGCCCCCGGAGACTCATGATCTGAGACTCCGATCAAATCCTGAGCTTGGCCATAAAGTCCATGCTCGGGACCAAAAAGGCTGACCAAACGCACGCCGGGAATCTCCGAAATCCTCTCGATGCTGCTACGCATCTGGCCGTCAACGCCTGCTGCATGGGTCACGAGCCCAATCCGCTTTCCTCGCAATTGCGATCCGGCCTTCGCAAGGAGCATCTCCAAACCGCTACGCACCATCCCTTAGACTCCCTTCGGCATTCTCCCCAAGATCATCGCGAGGATCGATGTAGATCGACGCAGGATACTCGACACTCATCAAACACAGGCCCCTGGCCGGCGCAGTCTGACTGTGTGTAACTCGCACTCTTGCCTCCAGCAATTCATCGAGCCACTCGGGTCTGAATCGACCCTTGCCAATCTCGACCAATGCGCCCGTGATATTTCGGACCATGTTGTACAAAAAGCCATTGGCTTGTATCTCGATGACAATCTCGCTCCCGGCAATCGCATCGACAGAAATCACTTCAAGCTTGTGAACCGTTCGTACCGAGGTCTTGCGGTTCGAACCGAGTGTCTCAAACGCTTTGAAATCCAAAGTCCCCGTCAACCTGCAAGCCCCAAGTCGCATGGCTTGGACATCCAACTCGCGGGGAATCCACCAATGGTAGCCGTACCTCAATGGATCCGGCACTCTGGAATTGCGGATCGTATAGCGATAGGTCTTCGAGACAGCACTTCGGATTGGATCAAAACCATCGACCACGCGTCGGCACTCGAGAACCGCAATGTCTCTCGGCAAATGCATGTTGATGGCTCGCACCAAATTGTTCGCAGCATGCTTCCAAACCGGTGTGGAAAACGCAACGACCTGCCCGTACGCATGAACCCCAGCATCCGTGCGCCCACTACCTTGGATTGTGACCCGATGGCCAAGCACCTTGGCGATACCTTCGGCAAGAACTTGCTGGATCGCTAAACCGTTGGGCTGAATCTGCCAACCGGCATACCGGGTTCCATCATAGGCGACCTGAATCGCGTAGAACCGCACAGATGCGGG
>CAILTZ010000831.1 GCA_903837255.1 uncultured Pirellula sp.
AGATCATGCCTTCGAAGTAGGATTTCTTTCCGGTAGCCAGTTATTCTTCTTAGGAATGGATTTGACCCATCGACATGTCGGAGCGATTTACAGAGACCTTGCACCGTTGGGTGCCTGCCATCGGCTCTCTGCGAGGCTACAACGCATCGATGTTCCGGCGTGATTTTTTTGCTGGGGTCACCGTGGCGGCAGTGGCCGTACCTCAAGCGATCGCTTATGCGAAAATCTTTGGTATGCCAGCCGAGATGGGACTCTATACGGCGATCGTAATGACGAGCGTCGGAGCGATGCTCGATTCTTCCAAGCAACTGATCAATGGGCCGACCAATGCGATCTCGATTGCGATGCTCAGCGCCTTGGCCAGCATCGACGGGGACGAACGACGTCGCAGCGCAGCGATCTTGATGGCACTTTTGGTGGGCCTAATTCAAACGGCGATTTCGTTAGGACGCTTCGGCGACCTATCCCGTTTCATTTCCAAGGCCGTCATAGTGGGCTTTACCCTCGGGGCTTCGGCGCTGCTTTTGATGGATCAACTGAAGAATGTCCTAGGCTTGCAGGTCACGACCGATCCGCACGATCACTTCTTGCTTCGTTTCTGGAAAACGATCAATTCGAGCGAGGGGGTCCACTGGCCGACCTTCTTTGTCGCATTATCCACAGCCGCGATCGCGCTTGGCATACGATGGTTCAATCGCCGCTTTTCGATCTGGCTTCCCGAGTTTCTCATCGCCATCGTGGCCGTGTCGGCAGGACTTTACTGGATGGACCCGCTTAGGGAATTGCAAGTCAAGCTGACCGAAAGCGTTCCGAGTAAACTACCCTGGTTTTCGCTCCCAGCGTGGGACTGGATGATGGTTTGGGAGTTATCGGGTAGCGCGTTGATCGGTAAGAATCCGAGTCACTTTCAAGGAGCCATAGTTGGTAACGAGAATGCAGATCTACCGGTAGAGCAGGTTTCCTGGGACGATGCAGTCGCATTTTGCAAAAAACTATCGGACTTGCCCGACGAGAAAAAAGCAGGTCGTGTGTACCGACTGCCGACCGAGGCAGAATGGGAATACGCGTGTCGCGTTGGTAGCAAGACGGCTTATTCATTTGATGATGAAGAGGGTTTGCTGCCCGAGTACGGTTGGTTTAATCGCAACAGTTCTGACCGGACACATACGGTTGGACTTTTGGAGCCAAACGCCTGGGGCCTATACGACATGCACGGGAATGTTTGGGAGTGGTGTAGAGACTGGAACGGTGAATATCCCAAGGGTGCCGTCAGCGATCCGACTGGTCCAACAAAGGGCTCGCACCGTGTGATCCGTGGCGGCTGTTGGATCCTCGAGGCCGCGCTTTGTCGGTCGGCGAACCGGCACGGAGGTTCCCCTTCGAGTCGCAGCAACTTCAACGGCTTCCGCCTTGCTCTGAATTCCCCGTCTGGAATCCCCAAGTAGGCGGAGCCTAGACAGATTCAGCACGAGCGGAGCTGGTGGTTGTAGGGACGAAGGTCGCGCGGCGGAGCAGCGACCGGAGATGCCGTAGACCAGCGGGCGAAGCGAGCTTCCATAAGCGACACAAGACCGCGACGTGCGGCCTTGTGTGCGTTGTGGTGGCGATTGGTGGTAGGCGTTCTACTTGCGGCCGGCCAGCGTAAAGTGGCCTCGCTCGGTCTTGCGGAATCGGGCGTCTTTGCCCTTGGCGTTGATCTCCCGCAGGATCGAAGCGTAGAGTGTCGCGTCGGGCGTTGCCCCCTTGGGTGTCGACCAGAGACCCGCGACCTGCATCGCCTCGACCATCGCTTTGCAATTCATCGCGTCCTTCGATTTGCCAAGTACGACGATCGCGGCTTCGATCTGGCTGATCTTCTTGGTAAGCGTTTGCGTTGTCTTGGCGGGTTTCGATTCCTTTTTTTTCCCGTTTGGCCATGGTCGCGTTCTTGGTTGTGGGCTTGACCGTTTGGGCCTTGGGCGTCTTCTTGGCGTTACGTGCGGTCGTGGTGGCCTTTGTGGTTTTGGTCTTGGTTCCCAACAGCTCAAGCCGATTCATGCAAGAACCGGAATTAAGTCAAGAAGTTTTATATGACCAAACAAAATCCCGACCAACGCGATCGAGCCGTGTTTGGTTGGCTGGGCAAGAACAGCTCCGGCAGAAAAACACGACAGTTTTTGTAGGAAATTTCTTGACTTGCTATAGCCGTCTGTTCCAATTGGTCGCGACTCGCATTGAGACGCCGGTCAGAGACCTCTATCCTTCTGTCGCCGCAATCCGACACAGACAGTTTCGTTTTACGAACTTTCTCGCAAGAGATTCCTCACGTCCCCTATAGGTGTTTGATGGCTCGCAATCTTCTCCGCCAGATCTGCTCTCAATTCGGATTTTCCAAACAGACTCCTGTTAGTCCAGTCAATGCAAGCAGTCCACGGCGACGGTTTCGCGCTCTTCTAGTTGAATCGCTCGAGATGCGTGCCCTGATGGCTGCCAACCCCATCGCTCGCGATGATACGGCATATTATACCCCGGTGGGGACCGATCTTGTAGTTACCACTTCATCCTCGCCCGCTTATCCCGCCGTCAACGATCTCGACGTCGACAGTACTTCGTTGACCTACAGCGTGCTCGTTGGACCAACCAACGGAACTATCCTGGCATTCAACTCGAATGGCACCTTTACCTATCGGCCCAATACCGCATTTAGCGGAATCGATACTTTCACTTACAAAGTCAGCGACGGAACCAACGATAGCAATGCCGCCACCATCGCCATCGGTGTTGGCACCAAGCTGCTCGCTCGTCAAAATCTCGATACCTTTTATCGCTCCTCTTTAGGTCAGTCGATGGATTTGTTTGCGCGGCAAGATGCAACCGCAGATGGCCAAGGTCAATCGAATATTCCTTTGGGTTCCTCACTAGGGATCGATGGATCGCTAGCCGCAAGTGGCAGTTTGCAGTTGCTCGAAGCTCTCAGCCCCGATCAGTCATTGATTTATCGATCGAACTCTCTCGTCAAACCCGTAATCGCCGTCGATACGCAACTTGCTCCGGGTGTCGCCGTTCCCTCCTCAGTGTCCGCCCAATTGACCTTCAATGGTATTGCGGGAACCAGTTATTCCTATTCCACATCCGGTATGACCACCGGCCAAGCCATGCGCTTTGCCCTCCAAGCCGATGGCTCCTCGCTCGCCACCGGGATGTACGATTACTCGATTGCGGTGACCTTAACCATCTCGGGCGTGAACCACACGCAAATGTTCACAGGCAAACAAGCGATCGTCAACCGCAACGCGAGCGTCTACGGTTCGGGCTGGTGGCTTGATGGACTCGACAGCGTCGTAGATAGCACCGCTGGCGCGTTACTCGTTAAAGGGAATGGGGATAGCCTGTGGTTTCCTAAGTCAGGCTCAAACTATCTACATGCAGCTGGAGACCTCCAGTACAACTCATTTGTCAAGAACGTGAACGGAACGTTCACCGTTACCTCGAAGACCGGAACGGTCTCTAACTTCTCGATGCTTGGTCTACTAACTAGCGTTGTCGATCCCAACGGAAACACGACTACCCTTTCTTATGCGGATCGCAACAGCGATGGAATCGCTAACGAGCTGATCTCGATCACCGATCCATTCGGACGGGTAACCAATATCAACTATACCTCAGGCAATGTTTCCAGCATTGACCATTTATCTGGTCGGACGACTACCCTAACCTATAGTGGTTCCAACCTGTCCGGGTACACCCTGACCGATCCCGATGGTAGCGGACCACTGACGGCGCCTGTTGTCGGGTTCGCTTACACATCCGGCCAACTCACCAGCCGTACCAATCCCCTGTCGCAGACGACAAGCTATGCCTACGGCGCCAACGATGGACGACTCCGGACAGTTACCTACCCTGATGCGTCGACATGGCAAGTGGTTCCTGCGGAGACAATCGGCCTACCGACCGCCACATCGGGAAACACACTCAAAAAGCCAATCGATGTACAGGCAACGGTGACCGACCAACGAAGCAACACGTGGAAGTTCCGCACCGATCGTTACGGAGGTATTACAGAGTCGATCACGGCATTGGGATACGTACGAACTGCCATGCTTGATTCCGATGGAAATCCGTACGTCGTCAATGAACCAGATCCTGATGGCACAGGCCCGTTGAGTAGTTCAGTAACATTTCTGGGTTACAATACCCAATCGGATTTGACCGACGTTATAGCATCCGATAGCGGAGTAACGACCCTAACGTATTCAACGACTCTGCACCGCTTGCTTTCGGTCATGGATCCCCTTGGACGTACCACATCGAGCACCTACGATACCGCAGGGAATCAGCTGACCAGCGTCGACGGCGCTGGATACACGACCACCTATGCGGTCAATTCGCGCGGATTACCTACGAGCATCACTCTTCCTGATCCTGATGGCACCGGACCGCTCACCTCATTGGTGACATCGTTTGCGTATGACGCATATGGACGATTGATTAAGGTTACCAACCCCGACAGTTCTACACAGTCATTCACGTACAACACCGCGGATCAAAATCTCACTCGAGTTGATGAATTAGGCAATACCACGACCGTTGCGTACGACAGTTTGGGACGTAGAACATCCGTCACCGATCGGGTCGCGGCTGTCACGCAGTTCGCGTACGACGCCCTGTCTCGAGTCATAAAGCAGACGGACGCTTTAGGAAACATCACAGACATCGAATACAACAATCGGGGCTGGGTTTCCAAGATCAAATTCCCAGATCCCGATGGTTCAGGCCCCTTGGCTCGGGCAGAGGATATTCGTAGTTACGATGGCATTGGAAATTTGACATCGCAAGGTGACCCACTTGGAAACTACCAGGGCTCAACACCGTACACGTACAATGCAGACAACCTGCTGTCGTCGCGCGGTAGCGCTGGTAATCCAGGACTTTACGAGAATTGGGACTACGACAACGCCGGGAGATTGAAAAACGCATATCGTGCAAGTTCCGGAGGATACCCGGATCGTACTACGTATGGTTATGACGCCATGAATCGCGTCATTTCTCGTACGATTCAATCAAGTCCCACCTACGGCACACCAACGGTCTATTTCTCCGAGGCGGTCACGTACGACGTTGCTGGCCAACTGATCGCAGCCACGGATGGACGAGGAAACGCAACGCAATACAAGTACAACAGCCGTGGCCTATTAGCGTCTGAAATCTTGCCGGATGCGGACGGTAGCGGCTCGCAGTTTAGTTTGGTGATCGCCCACGGATATGATCAAATGGGCCGAGAAATCAGCATCGATCGTGGGTTTGATCGTGTAACCAACTTGGAATACAACAGTATGTCTCGTGTGACAAAAGTCACCGAGCCTGACCCGGATGGATCCGGCTCACTTGTTTCGCCAGTCACTCAATACAACTACAACAGTCGTGGGGATGTAACCAGCGTTACCGATCCACTCGGAAGAGTGAATTCCTATACCTACGATGCTGAGCAACGGGTCACCAAACAGACTGATCCAGATCCAGATGGAACCGGTCCTCTCGCCAGTCCCGAAACAAATTGGGCGTACAACGCTCTGGGGTGGGTCAGCAGTGTCACCGATGCGCGCGGTGGAGCCACCAGCAGCTCCTACGACAACTTAGGTAGGATTCTCACGAGAACGGACCCAGACCCAGATGGCTCGGGAAGCTTGTCGGCGCCCGTAACCACCTATGGCTATTCCAACCAGGGACTTTCCTCGGTCACCGACCCTTTATCGCATGTCACGACCTACAGTCGCGACAACAAGGGGAGAGTTAGCGGCATCACGGATCCTGCTGGGAATACCACGAACTACGCCTATGACTTCTACGGAAATCTCTTGAGTCAAACCGACCCCGATCCAGATGGCGCTGGACCACTGGCTCGGCCCGTGACCAGTTATGTCTATGATTCCGTAAATCGGGTAACGAGCAAAACCGATCCAAAGAATGGAGTCACGAGCTATACCTATGATATCGCCTCGAATTTGACGTCGCTGAAAGACTCCGTTAACAATACCACCAATTTCGGGTACGACGGTTTGAACCGATTGGTCCTCAACACCAACGCTCTCTCCAAATCCAAGAGTTACGTTTACGACGTCGCCGGTAACCTTACGAGGACGGTCGACCGCAACGGTCGAATGATCCAATTTGGATACGACAATCTCGACCGTCAAACGACCGAGAATTGGCAACAAAGTGGTTCCGCGACGCCGTCGCTCACCGTTGCAACGACCCAAGATGGAGGTCCCATCAACGAAATTCAATCGGTGGGATGGACGACGAGTGCATACGGCATGAGCGGGACTTACAGTTTGAGCTTCAACGGGCAAACGACATCTGCGATTGCCTGGAATGCAGATGCTGCCACCATCACTTCCGCTTTGGAATCTTTGTCTGGAGTGGGAAGTGGGAATGTAGCGGTAACCGTAACGATTCCTAGTGGCAGCAGCAACAGTCGAACATTGAAGATTGAGTTTAAGAATGGAAAGGGAGCAACCAATGTAGCTCAAACGACTATCAATACCGGTGGTCTCACAGG
>CAILTZ010000832.1 GCA_903837255.1 uncultured Pirellula sp.
CGCGTAAATACCGATCTAGCAAATAAAACGAAAGCTTTTCGATCAACTGGGTGATTGCTAGCAATGTTTCTGGGCTGAAAAACCCACAGCCCCGGACGACAAGACCCACTGCAGGGCCCATTGGCTGATCCATCGTCGGGAGTTTTAGAAATTGAGCGATCCTTCGCGCAGAGCCAACGGCCAGGCCGCTTGGCGGCGGTTTTTTTACCGGATGGACGGGGATGTTCAAACCCCTCAACCTGTCAACCTCGTCAACAACCTCAACGGTAAACACTGTCAACCCTGTCCGCCGTCAATCCAGTCAACACAGTCAATCCAGTCAACACAGTCCAAAACCCAACGCGCCCGCCGCAGGCGGCCGGAACCCCCTGCCCACAAGACACCTCAACGGTTCTATCCTAAACATCGATCGCTAGCTCAAAACAAGCACACTCTGAATTTCCTCGAGACGATAAGCCATGCAACGCTTCACGCGTATTCTATCTTGCTAATGGTGCGCACCTTCGCAACGTCTAGTCTTCCAAGGTGTCGAGCAGCACCTGAATCTCCTGCGAAGTCATTTTGGAACATCCGGCGTCAAGCATCTTCTTGAAATGCCGCTTTCCTTCTAGTCCAGAAATAGAGCCGATGTTGCCTAATGGACCATAGCTGTCCTTAAGAAGTTCTTCGTTCGCATCGAAAATTGCGTGAAAAGGGACTCCAACCGATCGCCCCATGGTCAATCGCTGGGAGATAGCCAAGCCATTCAAGTCACGGGCGTTGTCGATCTTAAGAAGAATAAAATCCTTCTCGAGAATCTCTCGCTGATCGTCTATCCACCGGCTTAGCTTAAAGCAAGGGCCACAGTATCGTTGACCAATCCTGACCCAAACGAGTTTGCTCTGCTCTTTCGCTTGCTGAAAAGCGTTGTTCCAATTCGCTTCGGCATCCTGTTGAGCTGGCCCATGTCGTTCGATGAATTGGTAAGCGGCCACTGCGGCATCGGGAGTCTTTGGATCGATGCGAATACGCCCTAATTCCTTCCCCGCGGTATCATAAGCATAGGCCAACACACCTTGGGTTGCTTTCGGCCAATCGAGTCTATCGACGACGGCCTCGTTGTTCCTCTCGGATAATTCTTTGACGTCGACCTGAAGTTGCATGTAGCTGGCGACTGCCTCGTGCTCCGAGTAATCGAGCAGATACTTATCGATAAACTCGCGGCTTGGCTCCTCTGATTTGTCATAGACGATTACCATTAAATGGTAGCTGCCAAGACGAGCGTCACGAAGCATCAATGCAAATCGATCAGCCAGGGGAAGCGATTTGTTGCGGCTAGTGGATTTACCGATCTTCGTGACTTTGCTGCGAGGCTCGTCATCAGGCAAATAGTAAACCTCGTCGATGGCTTCAGCGCTTTTTGAGTTGTTTTCTAAAGTGTTCGTTTCAAGCCGAATTCCGGTCTGGCAGGGTAGACCGTCGAATCGGTAGTTTCCCTCCGAGTCGGTTTGAACCTCAATTCGCGGTAAGGAAAAAGTCGTCGGAAAAGTGGTTCCAGATTTTGGGTCATCCTCTATTGAGGTTGAGGCCCATACCAGATGATTAGCAACCGGATTGCCAGCTTGATCGGTAATTTTTCCGGAAAAGCTTTTCGTGGGATGGAGTTGAATAAGCGCGGGCTTGGTGAAATCCATGATCACCAAAGTGCCGATGAAGCGTTTATCTGGCGAGTATGCGATGGCCCCAAGTTTCGCAGCATTCGTCTCGATTCGGAAGGCTCCTTC
>CAILTZ010000833.1 GCA_903837255.1 uncultured Pirellula sp.
CCCATACTCGATTCGTTCAATCCACCCAAGGCTACTAACTGGAGAGCCGTATGCGGGAAAACCGCCCGTACGGTTCGGTGGGGGGTTGGGGGCTAATCGCCCCCCGCCTACCCAATCTTTGGCGAGCCGCATTCGGTTCCAACTGAAGCTTACTCGATCGCTCGCAGAAGTGCTTGACGAAGCGTATACAGATACGTCGGTTCGGTGATCTTATTGCGTTGCGAATCGGTAACGTAAAACACGTCGACGACTTGATCTAGGTGCGTGCTGACTTTGGCCACCTGCAGATCGAGTTCAAATTCGAATAGAATCTTGGAGATGTCGTACAGAAGCCCAATGCGGTCGTAAGCAAAGACGGTGATGATCGTGAACAGATCCGAACTGGAGTTGTCAAATCGGACTTGAGTTGGCTGCAAACGTGAAGCTGCAGATTCGTGTGAACTTTGCCCCTTCCACGTTCTTTTTAAAGTCGGCTGCATAGGCTCGGCTGACTCGACCGCCCTGGAAATTGCTTGGCAGACATGGTCCAATCGACTCGGGACCGGAGCTCCTTGGAAATCCGGATCGTCGACCAAGAAGCGATCCCATGCGGCATTGTCGGAAAGGGATTGGATCTCGGCCGAGAGGATGCTCAGTCGCTGGCTGGCCATCGCGCCGGTGATCCGGTGAAACAATCCGGCTCTGCGGGATGGATGCACTGCGATGATGTACTCGGTGGCATCCCGGTCGGCCAAGTACTCTGCCCAGACATGGACCGGTTGCTCGGTTGACAGAGAGTAAATACGTCGCAATTCTTCAACCAGTTCTTGAGGTTTGTTTTGGAACAAGTAGGTTGTCGGAATGCCTGCAACTCTCTCTTTCCAAATCGCACTATTTTTCTCTGCAGGCGTCAGCAACTCGAGCACTGCCTTGCGGTTAGCATTCTTTGCCGATGTTTGGTGTTCCAGGGGTTCTCCGGTTTGGAGTTGAGATGCGGTAGCATCGTAAAGCTGATGGATAAGGTTGAGTTTCCAGTCATTCATTGCCCTAGGTCCTACTGCTGCAAGATCGGCGCAGGACAAGAGTGTCAGCAGTTGCAATCGCTCCAGCGAACCGACTTGTTGAGCGAATTTGACGACGGTCGATAGCTGGGTCAGGTCGAAACGAAAAGCCGTGTGGGTCATGATCAAATGCTGGTGCACAAGAAAGCAGATCAATTCGCGATCCGCCTCGGTGAGCCTTAGAATCTGAGCGGTTTCGTCGGCGATGCGCAAACCCACCTCGGAGTGGTCTTCGACATAGCCTTTTCCCAGATCATGCAGAAGCAGTGCCAAGTGCAGCATCAGCTTCTGCTTGGAATTTCGGTACAGGTGTCCTAAGAAATCGTTTCGCTTGGCAAACTCCTCGACGCACTCGACGCTACGGATGCAGTGGGCATCGACGGTGTATTTATGGTATTCGTTGAATTGGAGCAAGTTTCGGGTGTGACGGACTGCAGGGATGATTTGCTCGAGTACGCGCAGTTCGTGCAGTCGTCGAAGGATCTCACCGAGCCTTCCGGGCGTGCTCATGAGTCCTAGGAAGCGGCTGATGGCTTCCTGGCCAACTGGTTTATCGACACGCTTGAGCATTCCTTTGCGGATGGTCCGCCAAGTTTTGTGCTCGATTCGCCGCTGGTGTCGATTGGCGATTTGCATGAGTTCAAGGACCATCCCAGGATCATCCTTGATACGTTCGAGACCTTTTCGAGTTGCCCAAACCTCTTTGAGCCCGAGTCTTAGATTTCTACCTGCCGGGAGACTTAGGAATCGGTAGAAAAAGCCAATGGCTGTTAGACGCGAGCGGGCCATGCCGACGAAGTTCGCGGAGCTGTATCGCAGTTCGCTTGTGAGTTCGAAGAACTGCGTCATGAATTCCTCGACGGGCAAAACCCCCTCGTGGCCTTGGAAC
>CAILTZ010000834.1 GCA_903837255.1 uncultured Pirellula sp.
GATAGCAAAAAAGGCCAGGTATGGTCGATTGGAATATTCGCAGCACGAGACAAAAGCCCGCTCGATAGCCACCTGGAAATCACTGACGAAAAAGCCCAACCACTGCTTCGTACTCGACTCCAAGCGGTCCGCGAGTCCTACTTTACATTCCGAGGCAAAGATTCCACGACCATCGACGATTTCCGCTTGCACCGCTGGGAGGACATGCAGCTCAACGAGTGGCTCTACGCTAGCGGAGAAGTCGTCCGGCTGTGGCTCTACCCTCGAGGCCCCGATTCGGGTTTCAAAGTCTACCCGGGGTTCGGGAACCGATACACGTACTTTGGAACCTCTCCTATCTCCCACGCGCTGAATGAACCAGCCTGGATCGTTCGCGAGCTGCAGGACGACCAACCCCCAGTCTCCAACGGCCTGCCCGTGTTTCCGATCTATTATTCCAACGACGATGATCCGTTTCGCCAAGGAGGCAAAGACTCCTGGATCGAATTCATCGCTCCGCACGACGGGCGTTTCTACGTCAGAGTCCGCGATACTCGTGGGCTAGGCGGCGAGGATTTCCGATACCAACTCTCGATCACCGAGCCAAACCCTCGCTTTGTCTTCAGGCTCGAGACAAGCGAAATCACTCTGCGACCTGACGTCGGAACCGAATTCGTCGTCTCGGCCGAACGATTCGACGGACTCGACGCAGATATCCAGGTGGAGTTCGAACAAGTCCCCAGCGGCCTCAAGGTGGTCGAGCCACTGACCATCGAAAAAGGCCAACTCAAAGCCATCGGTCAGTTTCGCCCCGCTGAAGGCGCTCTGTCTGGAATACCCAAAGAGTTCGAAATCACTCTGGTCGCTAAAATCCGAATGGGCCAGCAGGAATTCATCGCGGCGGAAAAGCCAAAGATCAAAGTTAAGGTTAACGAAAAACCCACGATGAAGCTCAAGCTCGTAGGCATCCAGGATCCCGACGATGGCCCGCCTATCGAGACTCTCAGGATACGCCCAGGACAAACCATTTCGGCCAAGCTGGTGATCGAACGTGGAGAACTCGCCGGCGATATCGCCTTTGGCGGCGACGACAGCGGTCGCAATCTGCCACACGGTTGCTTTGTTGACAACATCGGCCTCAATGGACTGCTGATCCCAGCAGGACAATCGACGCGAGAAGTGTTCATCACGGCTGCCCCGACCGTCGAACCACAACGCCGGGTCTTCCATCTTCGCGGCAACGTCGACGGAAACCCAACCTCGCTACCGGTCGAACTGGTCGTCGAGTAACCGAAGGTCCTCCATGGATCGTTTGTGCCCACACTCCCGCAGCATCGCCTAAAAGAACCCAGAAAAACTTATGCTTATCAATAGACACACCTCCGTTGCACTTAGGCGATTGCTCTTGATGAGCACTCTGGTCCGTTGGATGGCTTGCGTTTGGTTGCTCTGTGCACTCTTTACTATCGAACCGGTACACGCAGGGGCCTCAGCCTGCCAGTGGGTGATCGTTGTTAACGGCCAATCGAAAAATTCCCTGACCCTTGCCAACCACTACTGCCAACTCCGAGACATCCCGGCCCGCAACGTTATTGTCCTCAAAGATCTTCCAGATTCGAACACCATCGCGATCGAGGATTTTCGCAAGCTTATCCTCGGACCGGTTCTCGAGCAGATCGAGGCACGCCAATTGGCTGGTCACATACAAGGAATCGCGTATTCGTGTGATATTCCCACCGCGATCGACCTGCAAAGCGATCTTCAGAATGTGAAGGACTTGCCCAAGGTCCTCACTCCCGTAGGATCCATTAACGGAATGACTTATCTTTTTCGATGGGTCCAACAGAAAGACCCCGCCTACATCCTTCCAGACTCGAATTGGTACGCGACACACGATGCGTCGGCACTTCTGAAGATCTACCAAGGCACCCCGGAATCGATCGAAGAACTTAAAAAATGGATCGAACAACAACAGCATGAACTTGCGGCCACTCGACTCGATCAACTTCGCGGCGAGTCCGCAAATAGCTATCCGCTTGATTTTCTTGCCGCTCAGCAATGGGCTCTGGCTGGCGACACCAAAAAAGCTCTGGTCCGACTTAACGACGCAGTTCGCAAAGGTTGGAAGTACCGAGGGGAGATCGTCAACGATCCGATTTTTGACGCACTCCGCGAAGACAAAGAATTCCAAAGGATCATCTCCCGTTGCCCCAACGAGGAGTTCAAAGTGCTAGGAGTCAAAGGGTTCGATGCCCGCAATTTCTTTGCTCCGAATTGCACCGAATCGCCCAACCCCAATCACGGCGTTTCCTACTTGCTCTCGATGGTTCTGAGCCACACAGCCAATGATCGTTTGACGATCGAACAAGCCATCTCGCATCTAGAGCGAAGCAGTTTGGCTGATTTCACTCGCCCCAAAGGGACGTTTTTCTTTAGCAAGACCAGCGATGTGCGTAGCACGACTCGAGAACCAAACTTCCAGGTCGCTATCGATGAATTGAAAAAGCTCAAGAACGATGCGCAAGTCATCAAGTCAGTGCTGCCTCCCGTCGGAAGTGCTGTGGCAGGTATCACCTTCGGCACTTCCGACTTCGATTGGGAGCGTTCGGGAGCCAAACTTCTTCCAGGTAGCTTAGCCGATAACTTGACTAGCCTCGGTGGTGTGATGGCTCCCAGCAGCCAGACCAAGGCCACGGAGTTGCTTCGATTCGGTGCGGCGGCAGCCTCGGGAACCGTCACAGAACCCTATGCCTTGCAGTTTAAATTCCCTCTCCCTTCCTTGCATGCTTTCTATGCCAGAGGCATGACCTCTGCAGAAGCCTTTTATGCTTCGATCCAAAGTCCCTATCAACTGCTGATCCTCGGGGATCCCCTCTGCCAACCCTATGCAACCCCACCCCGATTCCAAATGACGGGTCTCAAGGATCGTCAGAAGGTAGCTGGGAGCGTTGCTGTCGATTTCACAGCCAGTCAGGAGGAAAACTCCAGTGATGCAGTCCAGTTGACTTGGTTGATCGATGGCAAGCCCCAAAGCCAAGCCAATTTTCTCAACCGATTGAACATTCAAGTTGCCCAGGAGGATCGAGGTGCCTACGAATGGAGATTCATCACCAAGGGTCCCAAGCCGATCGAGACTCGGTGGGAGAAATCTCTTTGGGTGCTCGCTGGGCCCGAGGAAACCCATCTGAAACTAGAAGCTCCCAAAAGGTGGTCCCTCAAGCAGAGCAGGATTCTCAAAGTCAAGGTGCCCAGCAGTCCTCAGGGGACCAATGTGCGATTGAGATATTACTGGGATCTGTTGGATACAACGTCCAACAGCGACGGTGAGTTTGAAATCCATACCGATCGTTTAGGTACTGGACCAATCAGCCTCCAACCGATCGCTTGCGATCCGGATGGCAAGATACTCTATGCCGGTCTGCCGGTTCGAATCTTCATCGAGGAGTAGGGCTGCATGGTCGAGTCTCAAGCAGAGGTTTACCGAATCGCGATGCAGCTTTGTAAGGGTTTGAGGATGTTTTCAATAACATGATTTTCCATCAATTCCCGCGCGAGAACTTCTAAGCGATTGAGTTCACCGACAAAGGTTTCCTCGGCGGTCAATGAGTCAAAGCGTCGAATGGTCAAATAGACACTCAGAAGATCTTCAGCAATCTCGGGACTCTTGGTCTGAAGCGAACCGTTGCGAGGTTCAAAGTTGATTCTTGCGTGCGTGCGAAAAGTATCGTCGAGCGAAATCTGGATCACCGGTTCGTAACACATGATTTGGGAGCCAGACCTTTGTGATAGCGATTCAAAGGCTACGGGTAAACCCAAGGCATCGCACAAAAGTTGGTTGTGGTTACCACGATACGCGAAGTCGAATCCGTACATCAAACTGACCGCTTCACAGTCCAACCGACTGACCGAAAGCATATAAGGAGCCA
>CAILTZ010000835.1 GCA_903837255.1 uncultured Pirellula sp.
AGTTGATTGACGATCTTGTTGAGATAGTTGCACTCGATGACCACCTTTTCGAGCATCTCACCGGTCTTGCCATCGCTGATGCGATTCGAGACGACTTCGACATTACTCATAATCGCCGCCAAGGGACCACGCAGCTGGTGGGCCGAGTTTGCGATCCAGTCCTCATTGTTGCGAACGTGGTTTCTGGTCCGCTCTAGCAGTCCATTGATCGTCACGGCCAACCGATCGATTTCGTCCCGATTTCCATTGCTATCGATGGTGCGGTCTTCGGAGATTTGAATTTGGTCGGTTTGTTTTGCCAAATTCTGCAAAGGGGCAAGCAGCCATTTTGCTACCAGCCAAGCCATCGGTGGCACCACCAACAATAGGCCGCCAAACAATGGAAATAACCAACGGTCCAGTTCTCGCATCGCTACAGCGACCAAGTCGGTCGAGCAGCCAACCTGTAGTACCACAGACTTGGTCGTTATCTTTTCCTTGGATTCGGAACTCAATTCCCCAACCTTCAGATCCAACCTGCGGTGGACCAAGCGATATCCCAGGACCTCTCGGGCTGCTTGTTGATCTCGATCCACACCGTCGATCGCTGCCGGCGCGGTGATCGAACTCCAAAGCGTCTTGCCCTGATCATCGATCAAATGCAGGAAATAACGATACACCGGGTGGATCGAAACACGACGGTTCCACCGAGCGATGCGGACCTCATCAAATGGATAAGGCTCATTGCGCAAGACCGCCTGAAAGTCCTTGGCCACATCGCTGAGCTCCAGATCGATCTGGGTGAGCACCAGCCACTTGAAAGCAGCCCTGCTGGCCAGACCAATCGTAGCGGCTGTCGCCCAGGTCGCAAGGACCAGGATCAGCGCCGCTTTCGTGGTCATTTTGAGTTTGGACCAAGCGAACATGGGACGAGACAATCTAAGAAGCGATGGGATTGTGCGACTCTTGATCCAAGTCCTCAGCAGACTTTGCTCCCTGAGGGGGATTCTCCGAAAGCACATAGCCACGACCTCGAACGGTATGGATCAGCGCCCGAGCAAAGCCCCGATCAAGCTTGCTCCGCAGTCGGTTGATGTGGACTTCGATGACATTCGTCTCACTCTCCCAGTTGCTCTCCCATAGTTGATGGTAGAGCATCTTGCGCGATAGGACCTGATTCTCATGCCGGATGAAGAGTTCCAGCAGCGAAATCTCCGTAGGCGACAGCTTCAACTCCTTGCCTTCTCGAAACGCGCGTCGGGTGGTGAGCTCCAATCGCAGCGGCCCGAAAGTCAGCACGGGACCTTCCTGCTGCTGATTTCTCCGGATGTTGGCGACGATCCGAGCATGAAGCTCCTTGAGCTCGAATGGCTTGACCAAGTAATCGTCGGCACCGGCCATCAGACCGTTGACACGGTGTTCGGTGGTACCCAGCGCGCTGATGATCAGGATGGGTGTCTGGTCTCGCTGTGAACGGACCTTGCGAAGCAGGTCAAAGCCTGATTCGCCGGCGAGCATCAAATCGAGCACAACCGCATCGGGCCTTTGAGTACGAATATATTCCAAACCGTCTCGGACGTTTGAAACAACCACCGTGTCGATATGCTCATCCGTGAGCCCTTCGCGCACTGCGTCGGAGAGCGCAGGATCGTCTTCAACCAATAAAACCTTTGTCTGCATGCTAAAAACCTAACCCAGTGTGTTAGAAACCTTGTGTTTGTCACGTTGCAAGGCAGCAAGCAGGGTTTAGGCAGTGCGATCGTTTTCCGATTGGATCAGTGGCTCGAAGGTGATTGCTTGGACTGTAGCAATGCTGCCGCAAATCCAATCAAATCGCCTCTCTGGCGAGCATGGTCTTTCATGGGCTCGAATTCACCCGAGGCACTCGATAGCTCGATAAGCGATGGAGCGACTCCAAAAGGGCGCATCCCATCGGGCATCGTGCGGATCAAGTATTTGGCTGCCTCAGCAGGCCGCCCAATCCTCGCGAGCAAATCGGCATAGGTTTCGATCCCAATCGTACCATGTTCCTCTAAGTCCAACGATTCCGCTTTCTGCCTGAAGACACGCAAAGCCGCCTCGACGTGCTCGCCAAGCAGAGCGCGAAACCAAGCCAAACTCATCGGATACAAATCCGCGAAAGGCTCTTCGCTCGAATACTGGTACTGCGCGTGCAATTGACGGCCATACTCGGCCAAATCGGCCGCAAGCCTCAGGGTTTGCGGATCATCCAAAACGCGTGCAAATCGAATCGTCGATGCCAAATGCGTAGTGTCCAAGTGATACGTGCCATCCTTGAGCAGGCCAGGGACGAGCCCCAACCAAGCCACGATGGTTTCATCCATTGGTTTTTCCACGACCGCTTTACGCCTCATAACATCGGCAACCAAATTCGCAAGCAGTTCCTGATGAACGTGCTTAACCAATGCCTCCACCGCCGCCTGCTGGTCCTCTCTGCCGCGCATGGCGACGATCGAATCAAGCATGGTGATGGTGTTGCACGTGCCTCGCATCTTCAAACACAGTTCGGTCCCCCGGCCAATATTCACTCCCTCGTGCACGTAGAGATTCATCAGCATGTCCAAGTTATCCTGCGTGGGCTCGATCGCCGCCATCGCTTCAGATGCAAACGCATCGTCACCGACAGCCCGAAGGTACATCCAACCCTCTTGCAACCGACCCGAACGCATCAAACCCGACCCGACTTCTCGACACGCATCCAGAAGCCGTTTGTCCAATTCATCCTGCACTTGGGGATCAAGCTTGACCGACCCCGATTTGTTTCCATGTGAGCCGATGTGATCGACATGCACCGGAGGCAAACCCAGCTCCACACGATGCAACATCTTGCGGGCCTCAAACAACTCCGGATACAACTTCCGCTGCCTCATCCGCTCCACAAGCTCTTGTGCGACTGCAACAAGCCCCTTTTCCTGAGCGATCTGATCCAGCACTGTAAAGTCGTCGTTAGCGTTCGATTCCGTAGGATTATGCATTGCGTAAACTGCCGATCTTTAAACTACAAAATGGCCAAAGGGTTTCGCGGATGTTCCAAAGTTCCCCGAATTATCCCCAAACGATTCTCAGCTCGCAGCGTTTTCCAAACCGCCGAGCCGTCAATTTTTCCTTGCAAAAGGTTGCTGTAAAGCTCCCAAAGCCGGTGGAGCTCCCCAACTGGTGCGTCCCGCAAAATTTCTATCCGAAATTTCGTTATGCCCTCGATGAGCAACTTCGACACCACCTCTGCTCCGCTCTGAGCATTGCCGTTGTATAACGTATTACGACAACCAATGTCCGCATGGAGCACATGCTCGACACCAATTCGGTCTCGTAATTTCACCTCATGCCGATCGCACGGCCGCCCACAATTCGATTTGTTCGTTCCAGGTGACAGCACCGTGCAATACACGCAATGCTCCATATGAAACATCGGCATGTGCTGATGGATTACTACCTCTACCCATTCCGGAGGAGTGCTTTGAATAAACTCCATCAACTGATCGCGATTCAAATCATACGATGCTGTCACATGCGATGCACCTTGATCAATGAGCCACTTTGCTGTGAGTGGATTGGTTACGTTTAGCGAAAAGTCAACATCCGCTGAAATGCCATGCTCCCTGGCATACTTCAGAGCCGCTAGGTTCCTTGCAAGCCACCCATCTGCTTGATGCTTGTGCAAGGCTTTGAACAAGCCGGATTCGCCCTCTTTTAATATTCGCAAAGTTGCAAGATAGATCGATGCCCCCGCTCGATGGGCTCGATCGACCGCCTGACGATACTCCCGAATGTCATGGAACTCAACCGCAACGTCTTTGGCCCCAACCTCAAGCAACGCATCGAGCTGAACGAGCGTCCTGCACAAGACTCGAAGCCGAGGTGATGCATTGACCGTTTGTCCCGATTGCTCCAAAGACATTGGATCGACCAGAGACTCTTTGACTCTAGCGAGCAATTTCTGACTAACTCCAGGAGGACTCACCTGACGACCCGAGGTCCGCACGCGAATCGCATCAACCGCCTCGACGATCCTCCTTCGCAGCTCTCCCAAAACCGATAGCGGTAGCATCGGCTCATCGAGAATGTCTATTTTGCAATCGGCGATTTCATAAGACGTATTCCCGAGCCGATTCAATTGCTGAAAAATAGACTCTTGCGTGGCCGGATGCTTCAATGCCTTTTGCGGCAAAACCTCGTGGCTTATCTGGATCGACCAATCGCTCTGTCGCAATCCCTCGCGATACTCCTGCCAAGCGATCTGCAAGTCGATCGGTTTACCTGTAGCGATCGTTCCCGAGACCGTTAAAGGAACCTTTCTTTCAAAATACTCCTTGGAAAACGTCTGCCGCCATCGCTTCGAGAGCTTCGGCGCATCGGTCTGCCAAATGGCTTGACCCTCGATAATCTGCGCGTCGCGAACAAGCCCCTTTTGGAACTCGAGCTCAACCCGCCCCGGCCCAGCCTCATCGATCGATTGATGGTTGACATAGATCTGAAAGATGCGCCCGCCAACTTCGTTACCAGCCGATCGGTCAGCCTGAAAAACCACACCGTCCCCCTTCGACAGAGGAAC
>CAILTZ010000836.1 GCA_903837255.1 uncultured Pirellula sp.
AGGATCGCAGCCTTGAACCCCTCGATCCATACCCTCATTCCAAATAACTGCTTCCAGTTGCCTCGCGGCAACTGATAAGCACGAAACAGTCGGCACTCGGTATCGCTGATCACGGGACAATCCTGCAACTCGTATCGCTTCATCATCTCCGTGCCTTGCTCGACCGTTCCCATATGCACCACCACAGGCAATAATCCTCGCTGTTGCCAGTCGTGTCGGGTTTTTTTAAGTTCATCAAGAGTCTCGCGGCAGAAGGTACACCCGGCATGTCGCAGGAATACCAACAACACGTCTTGTTTGGAACTCAGCTCCGAAATCGACTGGCCTACGGCTGTCTTCGCAAGTGTATTGGCCTGCGCGAGCCCCCAATCCCCTTGCTCTAGATCTGCAAACTTGTTCTTCGGATCGGAGTTGTATTTGAATCCCAGATAGAGCATGGCCCCAAAGGGAATCCACCAAATCAAATCGTTGGTCAGGATCATCCATCCCCAACTCCAAGGCAACGCGCCGGTCAGGACCGATTGCAAAAATCCAATCGGCCCAAAGATCTTCCCTAAAAATCCAACTGCGATCACCGGCCAATGCTTGGCAAAATCTCTCGCTGCCCACCAATACCCCAACCCATACACTCCGACGATCATTCCAACGCACTGCCAGATCCCGGGATAGTTAGGCCGGGGGATCCCAGTCAAATCGAACCAGTGGTTCGGGAACAGGACCACCCAAGCCCCCCAGAGGAGGTTGTAGATCGCCGCAGCTTGGAGAACCCTGCGCGGCCAAGTTGGCTGCTGTGTCACTTTAGAAAACCCCCAGAGGTCCAATCGGTGTAAGATCGAAGGATTTAGTGCACAAGCCGCGCGTCGAGTTGCCGGAGAAATTCGCGCAGTGCGCGAGACCGATGGCTGATCGCTCGCTTGACGTTCAATCCTAATTCAGCAAACGTCTGATGGTATTCTACCACCTCGAACAGGGGGTCGTAGCCAAACCCCTCCGTACCACGGCGCTCACGCAAGATCCGCCCCCAGCATTCGCCTTGGACCTCCAGAGCCACACTCCCCTGCGGATCGCACAGAACGATGGCAGAAACGTAATAGGCATCCCGCTTGGTGTCGGGCACCGCAGCCAACTCGTTGAGCAATTTGTCGTTGTTTCGCTGGTCGATCACCGAACGCTCGTCATCGACGGCATTGACGCCAGCCTCGATCGAGTACCGTGCGGAATAAATCCCCGGAGCGCCTTCCAAAGCTGGAACGCACAGACCGCTGTCCTCGCCGATCGCCCACATCCCATGCTCGAGAGCTTGGGCGACCCCTTTGAGCCTCGCGTTCTCGAGAAACGTCGTTCCGGTCTCTTCGACATCGATCACTCTGGGCAGATCGGCCAACGTGAGCAAATCGAACCCACGCGGTTGCAGGTGCGCGTTGAGTTCGATAAGTTTCTTGCGATTGGTCGTCCCGAGCAACAGCTTTTTGGACTCTTTGAGTGCGGACCAATCCATAATTAATCAACCCCAGATCAATCAACCACAGGCGTCTACTTGGCCAGATCGCGAATCTTGATGTTCTTGAACTCTGCCCACATCGGCTTGCCGGCATGCAGTTGCAGTGCCAGGATTCCTTCTTTAAGAGCTAGCTCCGGCTCGTTGTCTGTGAAGTCTAGAATCAACCGGTCATTGAGGTAATGCTTGATCCGATTGCCTTGGGCAACAATCACGACATCGTTCCAGTCGCTTAGTCGGAACAACTTGGAATACTCTTCTTCGGAAATGCATTGTCCAACGACCTTCTTGGCTCCAGCTTCCCATAGAGCCTTTTCGCCGGCCAAACAGAGTCTTCCTCGCTTGCCACCTTCGTCGTAGATGAACCCTGAGACATTGGGCAGTTTGTTTTCGTTTCGAATCTCGTGCTGATAGCCCCTGACCACCCACTTGTTCTTGGCCTGCGCTGTATCGATGTGCTTGGATCGGTATTGGACTCCCGAGTTGTTTGCATCGTTGCAGCGGAAGGTAAACCGCAGTTCAAAGTCGGCGAACTTTCCTGTCTTGCAAATCAGGAAGGTATTGCCATTGGCGGGATGCTCGGGGGTGGTCTCGCCGTGGATGACACCGTCCTTGACGGACCAGAGGTTTGGATCGCCATCCCAATCGGTCAGATCTTTGCCGTTGAAGAGGGATCTGGATTTTTCAACCACCTCTGCTGGTGCCTTTTCAATGATATTCGGCTGGGCATCCTGAGCAAATGCCGGAGTCGAAAAAGCTCCGAAGCATATCCAACCAGCGACCATGACGTAGAGATGTTTTTTCATCGTATGAGTCCCGAGAGGTTAGGTGTCGTAGGTTCGCTTCGCCGCACAACCGTTGAGGTAGTTGGTGCGGGCGATGCCGTAGAGCTTTTGTCCGAAAGGGGTTGGATATTCGCCTGTGATGCAAGCCCGGCACAAGTGCCCTGAGGGTAATTCGATAGCCCGTGCGATCGACTCGATGGGCAGATACCTTAAAGAATCGCATTCGAGATTCTCGGCCATTCGCTTCTGGGCTTCGTCGGTAAGACCACCATCCCCTAGAAACTTTGGTGCATAGAGTTCATCGATCGTCGACATATCGATGCCATAGAAGCAGGGAGCTACGATGGGAGGGCAAGCCACCCCGACGTGGA
>CAILTZ010000837.1 GCA_903837255.1 uncultured Pirellula sp.
GACTTCTTCGACCGCGTTCTGCGCGGAACTCATTTTTTCCTCAGCCTCCCGAACGAGAACTTCCGGGACGCTTTCCACAAGGTCATCGAGCGTGATTACTCGATCTGAATCAATCATCTATGGGTACTCCTAATAGGTTTTGCCTCAATGGCGCTGCTTGAATTTTTCTGCAATTCTTCGCAGAACTAAAAACGAATCTTTGAGCGCGTTTTGAATGCGAATGGATTGAGGTGCTCGTGAACATCCTTTGGCACCTAAATCAACCGTCGATCCGGAGAACGTTCGCCTTGATGAACATCCTTGCGATATCGATTCATCCAACATCAATTTGTCAACTTCCCAACTCCCGTTGGAAACACCGCAGCTTCCTTGGCGTTTACGAGCCCGCGGATTTCAAGTTACCAACGCCGATCACAACCGCTGAGCTCAATTATCGAATCGCAAAAAACGATCGCCCAGGGATCTGCCAACCGTGACCGGTAACTCTCTCAGACCACCAGTATCATAGGTGTGAGTCCAGGATGGTCAAGCCGAAAAAAATGCGGTTTAGCCAACAGTAAAAAAGGGATTTCTACCTAAAGAATCGGCTTGGATAGCACCTGAAAAAATGATTTTTGATACACTGCTTTCCGACTGTTACGCACCGACCTTTGCGAGGCGCCCCGCAAGGCCACAAGACCGTAAATAGGATGACCGATGAATAAGCCAAACGACGACGGAATCTCCTCGGCTGATGACCAAGGCCTGGGGTTGGATCGTAGCGATTATAACGCAGAAGATCTCAAGTTCCTCAACGACTTAGAGCACGTACGGGCGCGGCCCGGTATGTACATCGGAGACACCACCCTCAAAGGGCTTCACCATCTGGTCTACGAAGTCGTCGATAATTCGATCGACGAAGCCATGGCGGATTTTGCGAAAACCGTGTCGGTATCCATCAATGCCGACGGGTCGGTGACCGTCGAAGACGACGGACGAGGGATCCCAGCCGAACGCCACGTAGACCTCTCAGAAAAAATGGGACGCGAAATCAGCACACTCGAAGGGGTGATGACGGTTCTGAAATTTGGTGGCAAGTTCGAGAAGAAGGCCTACCAAACCTCCGGTGGCCTACACGGCGTCGGAGTGACCGTCGTGAACTTTCTGTCTCAATGGTGCGAGGTCGAAGTCCACCGCGACGGAAAGACTTGGACGCAATCCTACGAGCGCGGTGTGGCCACCAGCCAAGTCCGAGAGGCTGGAGCCTCGAGCAAACGGGGCACAAAAACAACATTCAAACCCGATGCGCAAATATTTCCCAATACGAAATTCGTCTACGACACTCTCGCCAAACGCCTCCAAGAACTCGCATTCCTAAACAGCGGTGTGCGCATCCGGGTCCGTGATGAACGATCCAACATTGGCGACGAGTTCTGCTACGAACGAGGCATCGAGGAATTCGTTGAATTCCTAAACCGCGCCAGCGATGTAGTCCACAAAGATGTCATCGTCATCGATGGGACCAAGGACACCATCGGCTATACCATCGCCCTGCAATACTCCGAAGAATACACCGAAACTCTCCAGTCCTACGCCAACAATATCCACACCCTCGAAGGCGGTACACACGTCTCAGGCTTCCGCGCTGCGCTGACCCGGACCTTGAACAACTACGGCAAAAAAGAAAACCTGTTCAAGGACCTCACTCCCACCGGTGACGACTTCCGAGAAGGTCTCACCTGCGTAATTTCCGTGCGCGTGCCCCACCCACAATTCGAAGGCCAAACGAAAACAAAACTAGGGAACTCCGACATCGAAAGCGTGATCAACATCGCCGTCGGAGACGGTCTCTCGAAGTACCTCGAAGAAAATCCCAAAAATGCCAAACTCCTGGTCCGCAAAGGAATGCTCGCAGCCGAAGCCCGCGAGGCGGCCCGTAAAGCCAAAGACGCCCTGAGAAAAAGGAAAGACGCACTAGGCGGCGGCGGTCTGCCCGGCAAACTCCGCGATTGCATCAGCAACAAAATGGAAGAATGCGAACTGTACCTGGTCGAAGGTGACTCCGCAGGCGGTAGCGCCGAAGGTGGACGCTTCCGCGAAACCCAAGCCATCTTGCCACTCCGCGGAAAAATCATCAACGCCTACAAAAGCCGCGAAGACAAAGTCCTGGCCAACGAAGAAGTCATGAGCATCATCCAAGCCGTCGGCTCGGGGATTGGGGATGACCAAGACATCGCGAAACGACGATACAACCGCATCATCATCATGACCGACGCGGATATCGATGGGTCCCACATCCGCACCCTCCTACTGTGC
>CAILTZ010000838.1 GCA_903837255.1 uncultured Pirellula sp.
AACATTTACAAGTTCATTTCCTTGCGATCGACTAAGTCGTAGACTAGCTGGGTTGCTTGCAACTGGTCTGCTGGCGTCTTGCACCTTGGGATGTCGCGACCAATCGCCGGTTGCTAACCACTACGAGCCGAACTTCCTTTTTGCAAAAGCGACCGAAATTGGATCGAGCAAAGATGAAGGTGAGCTCGATGAGCCCTTAAGCGACACCACCGCTTTGCTCACCGAATGGTTTGGAACGCGCGAGGAACCGAAAATCCCCGAGGCGCTCAAGGACGGGGATTATGAGGATTTGATATCCGAAGCGAATTTGAAGCTTGCCGTTGGCACCTCCGATCATCCGGGGATCTACGTTCAACAATGCGTCTCCTGCCACGGGCTTAGTGGCCAAGGTCGTGGAATCACCGCCGCCAGCCAGGATCCTTATCCTCGTGACTTCCGAATGGGGATATTCAAGTTCAAGTCGTCTCCACGCAGCGCAAGACCACTCAAGGAAGACATCGAAAAGACACTCCGAGTGGGGCTCTCCGGTTCCCAGATGCCTGTGTTCAACAAGCTCAGCGACGAAGAAATCAAGGCTCTGGTGGATTACGTGATCTTTTTGAGCATTCGCGGTGAGCTCGAGCGCAAGCTAATCCAGCTTGCAGCCACCGAGCTCGAGGGTGAGCGCTTGTACACCCCCCAAGCCGAGAAGTCCGTGGTCGAGGGTCAGCTTTCCAATGCATCGGATGCTCTGACCCAAATCGCTGACCGATGGGTTCAGTCCGTCGATGCAGTCGAGGATTTTCCGAGACCAGACTTTCCGATCTTTGGATCGGAAACCCAGGAGAATCAAGCCGATTTGACCGCCTCGATCGAGAAGGGCAAAGGGCTCTTTGCCAGCGAAGTCGCTTCCTGCGCCAAGTGCCATGGCGTGAACGCGGATGGCAAAGGCAATCAGCTTCCTGATTACGATGACTGGACCAAAGACTGGACGGCCAAGATCGGCATTCAGCCGACGGATGCGACCGCTTTGTTGCCATTGATGGCCCGCGGTGGGATGAAGCCCCAGCCGCTCAAGCCTCGTAACATTCTCGAAGGACATTTCCGAGGTGGTCGAACCCCCGAGGACCTTTATCGACGGATCCGATATGGGATTGCCGGATCCCCCATGCCTGCTGCCGCTGTGGTCCAATCCCGCGAGGAACCCGGCCTCGTCGACGACGATATCTGGCACTTGGTCAACTATGTCCTCTCGATCGCTGCGGTCCCACCGCCAATGATGGAAACCAAGTTGGTTTCCTCTCAATAAAGCAACTTTACGATCCTCCTTCATTCCACCCCTTGGTCTGCTTGTGTTCGACTCGAAAGCGAAGTTAGCTGCTGCAAAGCAAGGGGACTCCCAGGCAAAGGGGGAATTGCTCGATCGCTTCCGCCCGTACTTGAACGTGATTGCACAGCGATTGCTCGACGAACGGCTCAAGGGCCGCATGGACTATAGCGACGTGGTCCAAGCCACCTATCTGGAGGCGTCCCGTGACTTTGAGGCCTTCCGAGGAGATTCGATCGAAACTTTTTTAGCTTGGTTGAGACACATCCTACGCAATAACATTTCAACGGCCCATCAAGAGCACTTGGCCACGCAGAAGCGTTCAGCGAAACTCGAAATCACAATGAATTCGATCGGGAGTTATGGGTCGAGTCCCATGCAGTTCGAGCAACTCATCCCCGCAGAGACCTCTTCACCGAGCCAGCGCATGATGCGTAGCGAAGCTGCTGCAATCCTGGCCGCTTGCATCGAAGGTTTGCCTAGAGCCCAAGGCGATGCGATTCGCATGAGGTACCTGGAAGGGATGTCTTTGAAGGGCATCTCGGAGCGGATGAAGAAAACCGAAATGGCGGTCGCGGGACTGCTCAAGCGAGGCCTGCAGGGGCTCCGCGAAGAAATGGCCCGCATCAAGTCAGGCACCAGTTCATTCTGGTAAACCAAGCCCCCGATATTTTTTAAATACAGCCAGCTTTTAAATACAACCGAAATTAGATCGAGACCAGGAACCGTGCAAGTCAATCAACCTACGAGGACCGATCCGTCATGGCAAGCTGCTTGGATGCTCGCCAAAAGGGAGTGGATCCGTTTCTTTCGACAGCCGTTTCGAGTCATCGCGGCCTTGGGCCAGCCGATCCTATTTTGGATTCTCTTTGGGACTGGCTTTCATAGAGCCTTTCAAGGGGGATCGCCGCAGGAGAGTTACATGGGATTTTTTATTCCTGGCACCGCGGCGCTGATCCTGTTGTTTACCGCAATCTTCTCAACGATTTCGATCATCGAGGACCGCCGCGAGGGGTTCCTGCAAGGGGTGTTGGTATCCCCGGCTAAGCGGTGGGGGATCGCGCTGGGCAAGTCCCTCGGTGGGGCCGCGATCGCTTGGGCCCAAGCTGCCTTTTTCCTGTTGCTATCGGTATTGATCGGCATGGTCCCCATGGGTGGGAATCTAGTCGTATTGGCCCTGTTTCTATTCCTCGCGGCGCTTGCTCTCACCGCCATGGGCGTTTGTTTCGCTTGGCCGATGGAGAGCACCCAAGGCTACCATGCTGCGATGAATCTGATCATGTTGCCGATGTGGATGCTCAGCGGTGCGTTCTTCCCAATCCCGGCTGCAAGCGAAGGGATGCCTATCGGCCAGAGGGTCCTACAGTCGATGATGCAATGGAATCCGATGAGTTATATCGTGGCAGGAATCCGACACCTGTGCACCAGCTCGGAGCAAATCGGTGCCGGTCAAGCTTCCGGTCGAGTTGACTGGATCCCTACGATGCAGCAGAGTTGGCTGGTAACAGCCGGATTCGCACTGGCAATGTCCGTGCTGGCGACGTTGCTGATGCATCGAAGGCAAAAAGGGGAACTTCAGTAAAGGGTTTGAGGAATATGAAGCGTAGCGTTTTAAAGATGCTGATGATCCTATTGGGTGTTGTGATCGGAACGACCGGTGCGATGCTACGGCATAAAATCGGTCGCTTGATGTCTAGCAAGGAGTCCTCGTCGGCTAGGCTGGAGCCCTCGAACGATGCCTCCAACGACTCCAACGACGTTTCGGATCAAGAGGCACAGAAGGCACCTGATCCAGGAAACCGACGGCAATTGGCTGAGCTTAGACAAGCCGTTAAGCTGGAGCCGAATTGGACCCGTTCCTTTGAATTGACCGAACGGAGTGGTGAGGTGGTCCGTTCCGAAGACCTACTCGGCCAACCCTACGTCGCATGTTTTTTCTTCTCGACCTGTCCGGGCACTTGCAAGCGTCAGAGTGGCGAGATGCGACTGCTTCAGTCCAAGTTCAAGGGCAAGCCGATCAGGCTCGTGAGCATCTCGGTCGATCCGGAAGCCGACACGCCCGAGGTCCTCAAGGCTTACGCTGAAAGTTTCAATGCGGATCCCAAGCAGTGGCTTTTCTTGACCGGCGCCATGGAAAAGATCATCAAGGTTGGGTCGGAGATGTTTTTTTTGCCGGGGGTTGAAAAGCGAGGCCATCCGGATCGGTTCTGTTTGGTCAACGCACAAGGCGAATTGGTCGGCTCCTACGTTTGGCTTGACGGCGAAGAGCGTGAGCTTTTGGTCAAGCACATCGAAGAGCTCTTGGCAAGCGAGACCAAATAGCCAGAGCTTGTCGGCTAACAGCATCCACGCACCACGCCGTAGGCGAGCCCGTGAGCCGCTACGCCGCCTGGCGGCGTCGGGTTTCTGGACAGGATTGACAGGATTGACAGTGTTGACTGTATTGACGGCGGACGCAATGGACGGTGTTGACGGCCTGCCAAGGCCTCGATGACCCCGCAGCCAACACAGCCACACCCCCTTCTTGCACGTCGGTCGGAATGCAGCACCCG
>CAILTZ010000839.1 GCA_903837255.1 uncultured Pirellula sp.
AGCCCACAGATACTCGCGGCCATCAAGGCGATCAAGTCGATGCCGGGAATCGCCGTGCAGGAGAAGGACGGCGAGTTCATCGGCGTTGACTTTCGCAAGTGCGGAGACGAGTGGGTAAAGACCTTTCCAAGAGTCCTTGAGATACCCACCGTACAAACCGTTTCGGTAAGCGGCCCGGCGGCGACTCATGAACTGATTGTCACGCTCAAGTCGTTGCCAAATCTCCGGGCATTGCGCATGGAGCAAGCCTCGATCACCGACCAGACAATCGCCGAGGTGGCCAAGTTTCCCAAGGTTGACGATATCCTTTTGGATCGGTGCGGGATCACCGACGAATGCCTCAAGAGCTTGGGTCAGTCCAAGACCATCAAGCGGATCCGTGCACCGAGGACCAAGTTGTCCGATGCCGGTCTGGCGTATTTGAAGGATACCATTCAGTTGGAACTGCTCGATCTTTCCGATTGCAATCAGATCAGCGATGCGGGGCTTGCGCATTTGAAGGGGCTGAGCAAGCTCCGGAACTTGAGCCTTTGGGGACCACGGATCACCGATGACGGGATGAAGTATCTCTCGGGGTTGACCAACATGGTTGCGATCTCGTTTCAAGATTGCGGAGTGACCGATCAGAGCTTTTCGGCGTTGTCGGGGATGACCAAGCTCAAGGAGTTCGACATTTTCCGAACGCGTGCTGGCAATGACGCGTTGGGTGCTATCTCCGGGGCGACAGACATGTCGAAGATGAAGCTGCGAGACTGCTCGATCACGACCAAAGGGATTGTCGAGCACATCGGCAAGTTCCAGAACCTTACCGCGTTGGACTTGAGCGAGACGACGATCAAGGATGCGGCGATTGTCGAGATTGGCAAGCTCCCGAAGCTCGAGGAACTGAATCTCTGGCAGACGCGGGTGACGGATTCTGGCCTGGCCGCTTTGACTTCTAGTAAGCTCAAACGATTGAACTTGGACGACACCATCATTGGGGACGGGGCGATCGAGCATTTGGCCAAGATCGAGACATTGGAATTTCTCCATATTGGCAAGACGGCCGTTACCGATGAGAAGCTAGGGGAGCTAGCGAAGCTGAAGAATCTTAAGGATTTGATTTTGACCAACACGAGCTTGAGCAAGAAGGCCGTCGAGAGCTTGCAGGGAAAATTACCCAAAACCAACATCAAGTACTGAGAAATCCGTGTTGACACCGCCGGTAGGATTCTAGTAATCGTTCTTGTTATTGACGATTCAAAAATCAAGCTCTATCGGCGGTCGGGGTTTTGCGGGAAAACTCGACCGGCCTTCCTACTGGGTTGGAGCAGCACATAACCGCGGACTTGGCAGTTACTGGGTCAATTGCCTGTTCGGGGAGCTACACGGTAGAGCTTAAGACTGCGCGTCGGGGCATTCCTCAAGGGGTGCCCCGACGCCAGGGAACAACGCCGAGAAGGCCAGCGAGGATATCGCTGGCCTTCTTCGTTTTCGGACCGCTGATAAAACCGGACCGCTGATAAAACCGGACCGCTGATAAAACCGGACCGCTGATAGAACCGGACCGCTGATAAAACCGGACCGCTGATAAAACCGGACCGCTGATGGGACGCTGATGGGACGCTGATAAAGCCGGACCGCGGGTGGGCAGCCTTGTAGCTTTCTGAGCCAGGCTAGCCGCGGGTGATTGCCAGGAGACGGATCTTCAAAAAACCGGGGAAACTAGGGACTTCGGTTAAGAAATGATGAACCTGCGCCATGGTTTAGGATCGATCCTGCCATGTACAATAGAAAGAAAAATAGGAAAACATCCTTCGGTCCCTCTTCTGGTAAAGGGAGCTTAACAAATGCTCGATCAAATGCTCGCTCACGGTGGTCTTTGGTTACTCGATCCGGTCATCCATCTTGCTGGACCGGAATTCTTGATTCTCTTTAGCGTTTTGACCGTGATGGGTCTAATCGCAACAAGGATTCTTGTGAATCGGTCGACCCGCTCGGATTTGCCCCGGTTGAAAATCCCTGAACGCTTGGACCCTTACGCGATCGCTTACCTTCGCGGGGGCGATACGGAGGTGATCAGAACGGCGATGGTCGAACTGGTCGATGAAGGTTGGATTGTCCAGGAGTCGGCACCGACAGGGTTATTGAAGAAGGTTGCGGGAACCACCCCCAAATGGAAGACGGATCTGCAAGGCAAGTCGATCGAAGAGTTCAGTCTATTGCAGCAGGTCCTGCTGAAACATTTCCAAGTCCCTCATGATGGGGCCAGTGTTTTTAATGGTTCGCTACGATATAGCGCCAGAGAGGAAAGCAAGATTTATCGCAAGTGGGTAAACGACGAAGAACTCCTGAACAATCGACCTATTGATCCATCGGTTCGGCTCTCGATATGGTCGACGTTTTTGGTGATTGAAGGACTCGGAGTCTACAAACTCTTGCATGCGCTGTCTGAGCATCGTAGCAACGTTGCTTTCTTAGGGGTCGGCTTACTGATCCATGCGTTCTTGTTCTATCTGGTGACGCTTCGGACTCGCTTGAGCAGTCGCGGCACTCAATTCCTCAAGGACATTCAGACCGTTTGTGTTTCGGTTCGCAGTCTACGCAACACCGTACCCGAGCCTGCTCGTTCGAGATACTCGACTAGATCAGGGGTCTTGGCGTTGGCTGGCGATGCATCGATGCCCCTCTTGGCGATGGGTGTCTTTGGAATCTCCTCGCTCCAGGGTAGTCTGCTCGATCCCCTTTTTGTTTCTTACCGCAAGTCGGCTGCAAACGGCTCGGGGTGCTCAGGCGGAGGTTGCGGTGGGAGCTGTGGCGATGGTTCAAGCTGCGGCGGTGGTTCTAGTTGCGGCGGCGGCTCAAGCTGTGGCGGTGGCGGTTGTGGCGGAGGCGGCTGTGGCGGTTGTGGCGGCTAGCGGCTGTGCTAAGCTGGCATCGGTGGATATTCCAATGAGGGAGGTACTTGGTGAACTGGTCTGACTTGCCCGAGCTGGGTGTTGGAATTGGCTATCGAGAGCCCTTTCTATCCAAGTTGTTTGATTGCCGCGATTCGATCGATTTTCTAGAGATCACCGCAGACCACTACTTTGAACCGATTGACTCGAAAGCGGCTGAGCTCGATCTGCTGGCAAACAACTTTCCATTGATCCCGCATGGGTTGGCGATGTCCCTCGGGAGTGCCGAGGGCCTCGATGCAACGTACTTGAAACTCTATGCAGATCTGGTCAATCGGTTAAAGCCGGCTTGGTGCAGCGAACACATCGCCTTTACTCGAGCCGGTGGAATCGATATCGGTCATTTGACCCCGCTACCAAAAACCGATGCGACGCTGCGAGTGCTTCACGACAACATTGCGCGATTGCAGGATGCCATCCAAACCCCACTGATCCTGGAAAACATCACCGACACGATCCGTTATCCCACAGAGATTTATGATGGGGCAGAATTCTTGGGCGAGCTTTGCGATCGGAATGATGTTGGATTGCTGTTGGATGTAACAAATCTTTTCATCAATTCGGCAAACCATCGATTCGATCCAGTAGAATTCCTGCATCGGCTGCCCAAGGATCGGATTGTCCAATTGCACTTTGTGGGTGGATACATCGAGGACGGTCTTTGGGTCGACAGCCATAGCCGAGCGACCCAAGACGAGATTTGGGAGCTTTTAGATCGGGTAGTCCGCTTCGCAGAGGTCAAGGGGATGATCCTGGAGCGAGACGAGAACATCCCAGACCTACAGGAACTGACCACTGAGCTGGAGCATGCAAGAGCCATCGTCGAACGAGTTCGAGCAACACCAGGAGCTTGAGCGCCTCCAAGCTGCACTTGCCAAGCGATTGGTCTTCTGGAATCGATCGCTCGAATCGGACTCGGCTGAGCTAGACTCGGCTGAGCTGGATCGGGCTAGCGAGACGCTTTTGCGTAAGCGGATTTCGCAGACCAGGTCGCTACTGCCTGAGAGTACCAAGCTATTAGGTCGAGAGTATCGGCGCGAGTTTCGCGAGTATGCAAAGAGCCATCACTTCGACGGCCATCGAGCGATCCTGCTCGATGCCATTCACTTTGCCGATTGGAAGCTTTGTCGTTTGGCCGGGGAGCAGGAGAGCAAGCCGGATGGCCACAAGCTCCGAGACGCCTTGCGGTGGGAGCAGGAGTTGTGCCGCGTGCGACTGAGTCGTTTTCGGTTGCGACTCATGAGGATCGGCTCGGAGGTGCGATGGGTGTTTCGGTGTGGGAAAACCATGAGGATTTGGAGTTGGTAGGTCGGGCCGCTTGTCAAATCCCACAGACTTTTTTGGAAAAAACGAACCATTTCGTTGACAGGATCTCTGGATTCCCACAATTAGTTCCATGGGCCCAATCTCGGTGGAAACCCCGCTGAGATTGGCTGGAACAATGCGGCCACGAACTGGGGGATCATGCATGGGAGGACTTGGGATTCTGATGCACCGCTATCGAGTCGTCCGGCGTTACGTCAAGAAAAGTTCTCGCAGTTTGCTGGATCGCCTCGAGAATCGCTGGTTCGAGTTTCGTAAATCGATGCGATACTTTCCGCCTTGTGTCGAGGAATCGACCGGTGAGTATGGCGAACGCTTAGCGGTCGAATACTTGCGACGCTGCGGTTATGTCATCCTCGAATGCTCCTACGACTGCAAGTTGGGAGAGATCGATATCATCGCAGCATGGAAGGCTAGAACGGTGGTATTCGTCGAGGTCAAGACATGGAGTCGGCAGAAAGAGAATCTTGGAGGGCCGGCCGATGCGGTGGATGACATCAAGCAGCGCAAGATCTGTCGCACCGCATTGCACTATGCAAAGCGTCACGGACTTCTCGACACCCAAGGCCGATTCGATGTGATCGAAGTCGTCTTGGGGGGCGATCCGGGGCATCCGCGTTTTCGGCACATCCAAGCGGCTTTTGAGAGCCAGGAGGCGTTTCAAATGCATGCCTAGCCTTGCAACTTCTTTTTCCAGAAAGCGACTTGCTCGGCAACAAACTCAGGTCCGCTTGAACCGTAGGAGCGATACGAAGCGACGGCTCCTTGGACCCCCAAGCTCTTTCGGAGCATGTTGCCATCGAAGTTCGGATCGACTTTTTGAAAGTCTTGATCGCTCAGTTCAACGAGTGTCATGTTTTGTTCTTTGGCCAGAGCCACCAGGGCACCGACCTTGTGATGTGCGGTCCGTTGAGGCACGCCCCGCAGCATGATGGCTTCCATGAGGGCTGTCGCATCCAGGTAGCCTTGGTCAAGCCGCTTGGAGATCGCTTCGGTTTGCAGCACCGAGCCTTGGACAATCGGCACGGCTAGTTCCAAACAAGCCACGACGGTATCGAATGCGTCAAACAACGGTGGTTTGTCCTCTTGGAGATCACGGTTGTAGGCAAGCGGGAGTCCCTTGAGTAGGACCAAGAGGGTTTGAAGGTTTCCGATCACCCGAGCCGATTTTCCTCGGGTCAATTCCAGCGTATCTGGGTTGACCTTTTGGGGCATGATCGAGCTACCGGTGCAGAAGGCTTGTGGCAGTTTGATGAAACCGAATTCGGTGGTCGACCACAGGATCCATTCCTCGGCCCAGCCGCTCAGGTGGGTTGCGATCAGGCTCAAGACGAATACCGACTCGACTGCAAAATCTCGATCGCTGCTGATATCGATACTGTTGGCTGCTACCGATTCAAAGCCAAGGAGTTCGGCCGACAGGTGTCGGTCGATGGGCATACTCGTACCGGCCACGGCTGCGCCACCCAGAGGGCAGATATTGACTCGGCGGCGGCAGTCGGCGACTCTCGATCGGTCGCGGTTGAGTTTCTCGATATAGGCCAGCCAGTAGTGAGCGGCCAGGACCGGCTGGGCTCGTTGCATGTGTGTGTAAGCTGGCAGGATCACGCCGCTGTCTTTTTCGCAGCGGGAGAGGAACGCTCGTTGCAATTCTTCGAGCAGTTGATCGACACGGTCCAGAGCGTCGCGGACCCAGAGTCGCAGGTCGGTGGCGATTTGATCATTTCTGGATCGGGCCGTATGGAGTTTTCTACCGACATCTCCCAGGGCTTCGATCAGAGCCTGTTCGATGTGCATGTGGATGTCTTCGAGCTCGATTCGAAAAGGGAGTTCGTTGCGATCGATCTTGGCTTGGATACCTAGGAGCTCTGCTTCGATCTGCGAGAATTCGGCGTCGGTCAGGATCCCTTGTTTGGCCAGCATTCGAGCATGGGCGATCGAGCCGCGAATATCGTGTTGGTAAAGTCGGTGGTCGAAGGAGATGCTCTCGCTGAACCGAGCCAGCGATTGGTCCATATCACCGGAAAAAACGCCACTACGTGATAGAGAGCTCAAGCTCAGGGCCCTTGGAATCTAGGAGGAAAAGGAGTGAATTTAGGTATAGATGCGGGGATTCTAGCACAATCAGATTTCAATCGATAACCTGTATTGTTGCTGGGCCGAGTGTTCCGGCTCCGTCGACGCCGGCGACCGCGATGGCTTGAACTTTGTTTTCTTTGTTTTCGGGGCTATCGGAGCTTTTGGCTGGATCGATGGTAAGGCTTAGCGTATCTACGCCATAGATGGAGACTTCCCAGC
>CAILTZ010000840.1 GCA_903837255.1 uncultured Pirellula sp.
TGAACGGTTCGCTAGGGTTGATGCGAATGCTCTGCGGTAGCTTGGGATTGCTCAACCAAACCCCACGGAACATCTCTGGATACTGAGCCGCAGCGATGTATGCGAGAATCGAACCGGTGGCCAAACCACCCACCGCGATCCGTCGACGGTCGATCGAGTAACTGCGGGTTATCCAGTTCTGCATTCGCATTCCAATTTCAACCTCCTCGAAACTCCACCCATTCTCCTTCGACGACTGCGCGACGGCAATGATCCAACGATGCTCTCGCGCAAAGGGCTCCCAAGCTTCCGCCCATTGCGATTGGTTCAAGTTGCCTGCATCCCCAAAGATCACGAGCAACCCATGCGGGACCTTTTCGCTGTAGTTCGAAGGCACGATCGCAAAAGCCTTGTTCTGCACATCGCTGATCGGAATCTGAACCGTTCCGACCTCTTGCTTTGCCTCCGCTCCGAGGGCTACTTGGTCTTTCTCTGCCTGAGCGACCGCTGCGGGCTGATAATCCCATTGAAGATCTGCTTCGGGACGCGTAGTCAACTCGATTTTGACGCTGCTGGGCTCACCAGCAGCATTTCGGATCCCGACTTGGATCGGTGCTCTGTAGTTGGAGTTCGCGAGCCGGTTCTCGAGCGTTCGTCTATCGTCAAAGGGTTTACCGTCGATCGATTCGATGATGAAGCCGACCTTAATCCCCGCGTTGGCGGCGGGAGAACCCGGGATAACGAAATTGACTTTGGGATTCTTTGGATCCGAAGCCGGATCGATCAGCAGACCCAGGTACGGCTCTCTGTAGCTGGGGAGCTCTCGTGTCAAAATGCACGAGAACTCTTTGCGTTGCCCCTGGCGCTCGACCACCACAGCGAACGGACCTCCCGCGTCGAGCGGTCCCATGGCATGTTTGAACTGCGAGTGATTTTCGATCGCCTTGAGCTTTTCTAGACTGGGGCCCACCGCGAGAATTTTGTCGTCGACCTCCAAGCCTGCGTCCGAGGCAGGAGAACCGGGTGTGACGCCATCGATGACCACAGGTTGGTTGTATTCATCATCGCCACGCCAACGGATCCCAACCTTGCCAGGATAAATATCCTCCCCTTTTTGCATCCTGGGTAGTCGATCCAGCACATCGGCCAAAGGGACGGCAAAGCCAATGCCTGAGTCGTACCACTGCTCAACCTCTCCCTCGGTGACGATCCCAGGGTTGATCGGGGTGAGTATCCCCATCACATGCCCATTTAGGTCGCTCAGCGGTCCTCCATAGTTCTGAGGAGAGATCTTTGCGTCGGTCTGGATCGCCTTGTCCCATATCCGACCCTGGGCGCTGAGGATCCCGGCCGAGCAGCTTCCGATCGATGGGTCAAAGGTCTTGCCGATCGCCAAGGCCCATTGCCCGATCATCCAACCGGGACGATCGCTGAGCGTGGCCGGCGTTAAAGGTTCATCGACATCGATTTTTAGCAGAGCCAATTCTCGGCTGAAATCCCGTGCGACGAGCCTGGCAGACTTGCGTTCTTTGCTAGGCAGCACGACGGTGATCGATGCCGGTTGGCCTTTGAATTGAAAGGTACTCGTAACAATCCAGCCGTCGGCAGTAAGGACCGTGCCAGAGGATGGACCTTGGATGGTCAATTGACGATTGACGATCTCGGCCCCGCCGAAGGTCTCGACTTGGACGACCGAATCTTGAACAAACCTGGTCGCATCCTCGAACGCCAATTGCTCAAGCTCTTCAAGGGGTAGGGCGTCTTGAGCATGAGCGACTTGCGTGAGGCTCAGCAGCATCGCAAATGCGAACGTTACTCCGACGACTAGCATGGTTTGAAATGTCATCGGACTGGGAAAACGGTTTCTCATCGGCAATAAATTTCGCTAAGGACGGATTTGCACTCGCACCAGTTCCAGACCACGTTGGATGAGCAGTTGAAACGAGTCGCCGCGCTCGATGGTCTGGAGGATTTGGTCGAAGGCTTTTTGGGAGTCGACTCGCTGTTCGTTGATCAGCAGGATCAAATCGTTGGGCTGAATCCCTGCCTTTTCGGCCAAGGAGTCCTTGCGGACTCGATCGATGAACGCAGGGGTCTTGGGAATCACATTGGGGATGAAGACCAAGCCCAGTTCGGCAGGCTTGTGGGGATTTTTTGCCATCGCCAGGGTGGCACCCGCTGCGCGTGTTTTGCCGGACAAGATTCGATCGACCGATGCGGCCACGACATCGATCGGGATGCTGTAGTTGAGCCAAATGCCGCTCTGCTCGTCGCGCAATTCTTTGCCGATAACGCCCAGGAGCCGGCCTCGAAGATCGATCAGAGCGCCACCGGCTGCCCCTGGGTTGTTGGTCATCGCATCGACGACGATCACTTTTCCGCGATACACCGAGCGGAGCCCAACGAACTTGGATTGCAGATTCGAAATCGCCATGACGACTCCTTTTTGGTACGAGCAAGCTTCGTTGCCGGCTGCGATGCCAAAGAGATTCGTGATGGAAAAAACACGCTGTCCAGGTCTAGCTTGGATCTTGGCATCCAACTGAAAACCGGGGAGCTTGGCATCTTCGATTTTCAACAAAGCCAATTCGCACTCGGGATCCACACCGATGACCTCAGCGTCCAAACGCCGGCCATCGTAGGTGACCACACGTACCTTGTCGACGTCCAAGACGGTCGACCAGCTGGTCAAGATCGTGTTGCCATCTCCGATGACCACCCCGCTTTGGTAGCTCTCGAGGCCCTTCATCCCCCCAGCACCGTAGAGTTTGACGACGGAACGCTGAGCGTTTTGAAATAGGTCTTCGAGTCCCTTCGATGGCTCAGCGCGCGGGGTGTCGTCGGCACGAAGAGTCTGGCCAAAGATGCACGCGAGAATCATCATCACCAGAAGCGTTCGTGGTTGCATCATGGCTGAGCTCCTGCCGCAGCGTCGGGGTTGGCAAACGGCAGCACATCGACTCCCGAGAGTTCGAAAACCAGCCGCGACTCCAAACCGTACTGCAATCGAATCCGGCTTGGCAATTGACCCGCTGGGGCTTGTGGCTCGTAATCGAAATAAATCTCTGCTGGATCGGTTTGACGATCGTTGTAAAGCTCGATCAATTCGATGTCGCCGTTGGCACCCGAGGTGTAAACTTCCGCAGTGATTTCCCCAAGGACAATCCGCGTATCGTCCAGCAAGCCTTGTTTGCCGAGCACGGGGCTTTGGCCGATGTAGGTGGTCTCCCCAAGTTTTCTAGGGCCCTGCTCGTGCCACTGGTACCACAACCTCAGCGCAATGGCGATCGGCAAGGGGGATTGTTTTTGAACCCAAGGATTCCAACCACTTTTCACCGCCACCGAGTCGGTCTTGTCGCCGAGCGTCCAGTGAATTTTCACAGGATCGAATTTGGATTCCACCAAGGTATCTTCACCGATAACTTTGCCTGAGAATCGGATCTGCACAGGCTCCTGGCTCGAGGCCCCTGGAAGATTTGGTCTTCTTGGTTCTTGCATTTTCAAAATGCGATCGAGTTCCGATCGGTTGAAATAGTAGTTTCCGAATCCTCGGCGGGGCTCGTACTGGCTGGCCAGCGGGTCTTTGCTGTTCTTTGGGGATTCAGCGACCTCGGACTCCGCCGGATCTGGATCCTTTTGGCCAGGAGCTTTCGGGCGACCAGGGGGCTGCCGACCCCGCTCCGAACTTCCTTCGACGATCTTCTCTAACTCACCGGTCTGATGAAGACTCTGGAGCCTGATCGCGGTGTCTTGCACACCTTGCTCGTTTCGAAACCGCAATGGCACTCGCCAGTAGTCTGGGTAGATCCCCAAGACGTTTTTCAACTGGTTGGAAGTGGCGATGTCCCGGTCTCCGAGCCTCAGGACTTCGTCCCCGTAACGCAGCCCGCGGCGATAAGCATCGCTGGATTCGAGGATGTTCGAGACCACCACATGACCTTGGTTGTCGGTAGCGACAGTGAGGCCTAGTGTCGCGTGATCGACAATACGACCAGATCGCAGGTTGCCGAAAAAATTCATCGCTTGCTTGATCGAGATCGCATAGCCCACACCAACATTGACGCGTCCTCGCTTTTCGAACGAGCAACGACCGTTGATCCCGATCAGTTCACCATCGGCGTTAAACAGTGGGCCACCGGAGTTGCCGGGATTGATCGAAGCGTCGGTCTGAATGCAGTCGCTGTACTCGAGGATGGTCCCAGAGGGGTATTGGTAACGTCGAACTCCACTGATCAGGCCATAGGTAACCGTCGGTTGGAGATTCGTTGCCAACACAAAAGGATTGCCGGCGGCAAAGCACCATTGGCCGACGCGGATACGGTCCGAATCGCCGATGGATGCCGTTGGAAAATCGTCCCGGCCAAACATCTTTAGAACAGCGAGATCCCCGGTCGGATCGATCCCTGCAACGACGGCTTCGTACATTTTGCCGTCGTTCATGCCGCATCGCATGCGGTGGCCAAACGGACTCGAAACGTGAAAGTTCGTTAGGACATATCCGTCCGGAGAGATGCACACGCCACTGCCGCCACCTTGGCTGTCCAGGCCAAAGACCCCGACGGTGGCCAGCGACGCCTTGCGCATGGCTTCGATGCGGCGCTGCTGGGCCGAGAGCACTTCGGCGGCCGGCCCCGGTGCTTGCTGTGTGCCCGGTGCTTGCTGTGTTGCAGGCGCTTGCTGTGTTGCAGGCGCTTGCTGTGTTGCAGGCGCTTGAATGGCGGGATCCTGCGCACAGGCTGCGGCAGCCATGCACAACAAGGCCGTCAAATGGATCCAGCGATTAGGAAGAAAGCCGGGCAAGTTCGTTCGGTTTATCACGTTCAAGGCGAATCGCAGGGAGTTTTTTAAGAGCCAGTTCCCCTGGGGAACCGCAACATGCACAATCGATCCATTGTAGCGACCCCCCGGGAAATCCATGAACCATTCGATCCAGGAATTTCTTAGGAATCGTGTTTTTTGCAGCCTTGCGAAAGAAAAACTGCCGGTAGCTGTTTCACACAGACCGGCAGTCACCGAGTGATTCTAAACTCGCTGCGAAAAAGCGTCTTACACCCAATGCACGCGATCTAGTGCAAGCGATCAGTGCGATGCTGAACTGGCATCGACATTCTTGGCCTTGTAACCTCCGCGAGCCCGGAAGTAGAGGATCAGCAATAGGTACAGGACTGCCATGGTCAAAGGGACAAGAGAGGTCAGTGTCAGGGCCCTGCGTCCCCCATACAAACCTGCGTTGGATACCAATGCTTTGTCCGCGTCGGCAGACTTCGAAGCCTCTTGCCACCATGCCGCGAGTTCTTCGGTGTTCTTATCCGTACGGCCTTCCTTCTTAAGCAATTCCGAGGCTCTGGCGAGTTCTTTTCCGCCATCGTCTAGAACCCCAACTTTGGCTCCATCGAGCCCCGTGACCTTGAATCCAAAAAAGGAGTTCTCGGAAGGAGCCTTGTAGCGATCGTAAACCTCAGGTCCTTTTTCCTTGAGGTTCGCTGTTGCGTTGTAGTCCTGCTTGAAGCCGATCCCAGGTCCACCGAGCAGACCGGCAGAGAGCATACCGATGCCACCCAGTGCACCGATCGTGATAGCCCCACCCTTGGGAAACTGCTCCGAGGCCACTGCAAGCATCGTCGGCCACAGAAAGGTCTTACCCGCAGCGTAAACCGTTGCGGCGATCACACAAGCCGTCACTGTGCTGGCCATGCCAAGCATATTCAATCCGACGAAACCGAGCAGGGCGCTGACAAACAACAAGCCCAACGGGGAAATCCGATGAACGATCGGACCAGCGAAAAATCTCAGCAAAAACATCAGCGCCGATGTGTAAACGAACAGCAACAAACCTCGCTGCTTGGATTCCATAATCGCACCGGTGATCTTCGTGATCCACGAGTCGGTACCCAATTCCACATAGCCAACCAATGCGTGGATCAATAGCAACACGATCATCAACGGAGCGAAGACCTGACCGAACATCTCTGCGAAGCTCACACCGGCTTGGCTCGCCTCCGACTTCGGGAATCGCTGACCTAATAACATCGCACCGTAAAGGATCACCGGAACGAGGAATAGACTAATCTGAACTTCCCAAGAAATCGGCTTACCACCGTCGGGATTCATAAAGTACGAAGCCAATCCGCCAACGATCAAACCACCGGGCCAGCCGGCATGCAGGATGTTCAAGTAATGCGTCTTGTTGTGGGGAAACAAAGTCGCAACCAATGGATTGACCACCGCCTCGGCGATCCCATTGCCGATCGCAAATAGGAACATTCCCCAGAAGAGGCATTGGAAAGCCGCATCTTTGCCACCCGATGCAAACGCATATCCGGCAGCCAGTGTGAGGATTGCCGAGACCAAGTGGGTCAAGAACGCCAAACTCATCAAACGACCGTAACCCAACGAATCTGCCAAGAACGAACTCAGCAAGATGATGATGCCAAAACCGGTCAGGCCACCACCGGTAATCTGACCAAGCTCGGTCATCGTAAAACCAAACTTCTCAGCCCATTGGCTCAGAATCCCTGCTCGGATCGAAAAACCGACCCCGGCTGCAAGAATCGCCATAAAGCCTGCCCATAACAAGCGGTTGGAGTTCGGGGCCGTCGCCCCGGATGTGTCTGTCATTGTGCTCATAGGAATCGGTTCGAAGGAAGGAGTTGTGGGGAAACAAACTGTCGAATCAAGACCCCGAGAGTCTAATCGCCAGCGGACGCGATTGCTACCACACACCTGCCATAATGGACCAATCTCTGACATTGCTGGCAGCCCGAGAACCGGTTTTCGGGAAATCCGACATTCTCTGTGCAATCGGCAAGTTCTACTTACCCGATCCCCCCAAACCCCCGCGATTTTCTATTCACCCTTGATTTCAACTGGAATTCCAAGCTATTGCCATATTCCCGATGGTCTAGGTTCCGCGAGGTACTTGATCAAAAAGACCGTTCATTACGAAACCTATACCCGCAACGCCATCGCGATGCTCTCAGCACCCAAAGCCAATCCAAAAAACTCGTCCAAGCACCAGAAGGAACCGCTGGTGTGCTTTGATGTTCAATGGCTCGCAGGCCAAAAAGAAACGCCCGACGCGTTGCCAAGCCGCAAAGAGTACCGAGAGCTCAAGAACCGGGAGCTCAAGAACCGGGAGCTCAAAACAGTTTCGAGCACGCCCAGCAAAAAAACACGCGCCTCGGTCAATATCCTGGCGTCCTTCCTAGCCATCGGACTGTGCTGCTCGGTCGCCTACGGACTGTATTCCTCAGGTTGGCTGAAAACAGGATCACAACCACCGACGACTGCCGGAAACCCTTCAGGACTGACTCCCGAGCAACAGCGTCAAGCCGACGAGACGATCGACGCCATTGTGGCTCTCCAAGAAATGGCTGCCAAAGCCGACTCCAATTCCCCACCGACACAAAAACGTTGAACCATCCATAAGGAATCTCGAATGATGTCCGAGCGATTCTTTGAAAGTATCCGATGCCGCGTGGGTTTCTGGCATGCAACCAAACCGAGGGCATCGATCGTCTGGGGTCTCGCGATGACCGCACTGCTAGGCCATTTCCCTGCGGCCCATGCGCAGTGGAAACTCGACGATGCTCCACCCAAAACCCAATCACCTCAAACTCCACCGCCCAAATCTCAGTCGCCTAAATCTCAGTCGCCTAAATCTCAGTCGCCTAAATCTCAACCACCCAAAACTCAGACGTCAAA
>CAILTZ010000841.1 GCA_903837255.1 uncultured Pirellula sp.
CGATCTGATCGAGGGTTTCAAAGCCATCTCGGATATCTACAGTGTGATGCAAGGTGAGTTTGTCGAGTTCAATAAGGACTTGGCCGCTAATCCTTCGTTCATGGACCGCGATCCGTACGATCGAGGTTGGCTTTACATAGCACGTGGAAAGCCCGACGTACGGGTGGTCGATTGCCCGGGTTACGTTTCGGCACTGGACTTGGCCATCGATCGGATTTTGTCGCAGGAACAGGAGCAACCAAAGAAATGCTGACTCCCAGATACATCATGATCGGCGGTTTTCTTGGAGCGGGCAAGACCACCAGCATGCTCAAGGCTGCCGAGCATTTCTCCAAGCAGGGACTGCGGGTAGGCTTGATCTCCAACGACCAAAGCCAGGGCTTGGTCGATACGAACCTTTTGGCCTCGAGCGGTTTTGCCACCGAGGAGATCGCCGGTGGTTGTTTTTGTTGCCGGTTCCCTTCGCTGGTCCAAGCCAGCCAGGAGCTCGATCGCCAGGCGCAGCCCCATGTGTACCTGGCAGAGCCAGTCGGGTCTTGTACCGATCTGCTCGCCACAGTGGTCTATCCTTTGGAGCAGATGTACGGCGATCAATACAGCATCGCACCGCTGAGCGTGCTGGTCGATCCGATCCGGGCCCAGCGTTTTCTCAAGCTGCTCTCGGGCAAGACTTTTTCTCCAAAGGTCAACTACATTTACGACAAGCAGCTCGAAGAAGCTGACTTGATCGTGATCAACAAAAAAGATCTGCTCGATGCAGATAGCTTGGACCGATTGACCAAAACCCTCCAGGAGCGTTACCCCAAGAGTCAGGTCTTAGCCATCAGCGCCAGAAACGAAGACGGGCTGTCCGAATGGTTTGCTCAGTTGGAAAGTTCGCAATTAAATAAGCGTTCGACCATGGAGGTCGATTACGAGATTTACGCCCAGGGGGAAGCCCTGCTGGGTTGGGTGAATGTTTCGTGGAAAATCAGGGGCGAGGAATTCGATGGCAACAGATTCCTCGTTGAATTCATCGAATCGATCCACTCCGAACTCGCTATCTCTGGGCTGACTGTCTCTGGGTTGACTGTCTCTGGGCTGACTATCTCTGGGCTCAGCGCCCCTGGACTTTCTGCTCAGGCGGCCATCGCACACCTCAAAGCAACACTCCTTCCGGACCAGGGAAATGACATAGCCGTGGCGAATTTAGTCCGCGAAGACGGCCAAGTCGAGCAATCCCATCACTTGTTAGAAAACCTCGACCAAGGGGAGTTAACTGTCAATTTGCGGGCGGAAGCCGACCCGGAAGTACTCCGGCAAGCGACCGAAACGTCCTTGCACAAGGCTTGTCAGCAGTTTAGAGTGTCCAGTCAGGAAATCCACTCATCGGCTTTCCGTCCGCTTCCTCCGAGTCCCACCCACCGCGTTGTGCGTTAAAAGGCATCTGCGAGAATCCCTGACCTGTCTCAATCCTCTCTCCCTTAATCCTTAAGGAATGCATGAGCGAAAAACGTCCAATACTTTACTGCCGGTGCGCGTATGCGAAGGTGCTGCCTGAGGAGGTCAAGGACCAGGTTCTGGCTCGATTGATCGATTCGGATCAACCGTTCGAGTCCGTGAGCGACTTGTGTGAAATGTCGGCCAGGAAAGATCCAGGATTGGTCCCTCTGTCGCAGCAACCAGGCTTGCGGATCGTGGCATGCTATCCTCGGGCGGTCAAGTGGCTGTTTTCGGCGGCGGGTGCTCCGTTGGATTCAAATGAAATGAAAACCGGACAGATCGAGATTCTCAATATGCGGATCGAATCTGCCGATGCTGTTTGTTCCAAGCTAGGGATCACCTCGAGCGACTTGAATTCGACTCAAGCGTCCGATCCCTCTGACACCCAAGCATCAGGAGCCAAGCCATGATTGCAACCAACCGAGAACGGCCCCGCGTCCTGCTCTATGAGGGAGCCCACAGCAAGCCCATCGATCCGAGCCTGCGACGCAGACTCGTACCGACCTTGCTCGATCGAGGCTATACCGTCACTCGCATTACGGAGAATGCCAAGCTTGGGAATCTCGGCCATACCGAATTGGTTGTTTTAGGAGCATTCGAGCAGCAACCCGACTTTGACTCCGATACCAGTGTGCTCAAGATTCACACGCGCGATATCCAAAGCGACACCTTTGAGAGCCTCCTGGAGTACATCGAGGGCATCGCAGCAGGGGTCTCGGAAGCCCGCCCGCATTGGAAGCCTTGGTTCCCAGTGATCGATTACGATCGGTGCACCAACTGCATGCAGTGCTTGAGCTTTTGCTTGTTTGATGTCTACGGCGTGAATCAAGACAAGCAGATCACGGTCCAGAATCAGACCAACTGCAAGACCGATTGCCCGGCCTGTTCGCGAGTTTGCCCTGAAGTTGCAATTTTGTTTCCCAAGTACAAAGCCGGCCCGATCAACGGAGACGAGATCAATCAGGACGATTTGCGTCGCGAGGCGATGAAGGTCGACATCAGCTCGCTGCTCGGTGGTGACATCTATTCGATGCTCAAGGATCGGAGCATGAAGGCCAAGTCGCGGTTCTCGAAGGAACGCGATGACGATCGGGCTCTGAAAGAGCGCAAGCGTTGTCTGGATAAACTCCAAAATGACATCGACGGACTGGATATACCCGCCGAGGTGCTTTCGAGCCTGCCGAGTCTCGATCAAATCCAGGCCAAGGCCCAGCAGGCCAAGCAGCGGGCCGAACAAGCATTGGCCGAACAAGCATTGGCCGAACAATCCCCGAAACCTGCAACCTAACCCCCTACCTAACAAGCCTTACCCAACAAGCCATGGTCGCAAAACTCGCAGCACGCATGCTCACCACCGTGGACAAACGGTTGCTTTGGAAGTTCGCATACAACTTTGGCTACAAGGGGATGCGATCGGTTCAAAAATACAAAAAACGGCTCAAGCATGGGGTCCATTTCCCGCCGTTTCTGTTTATCTCAATCATCAACTCCTGCCAACTGCGATGCCAGGGCTGCTGGGTCGATGTGGCTTCTCCTCGCCAAATGATCAGCAAGGATGACCTCAACAGGATCATCACCGATGCGAAAAAGCACGGCAACAGCTACTTTGGGATCCTCGGCGGCGAGCCGTTCATGCATCCGGATCTGCTCGATGTGCTCGACGCTCATCCAGATTGCTACTTCCAGATTTTCACCAACGGACAACTGATCAACGACAAAGTCGCCAGCCGGCTTCGCAAGGCGGGCAATGCGACACCCCTGATTAGCATCGAGGGAACGGAGCCCATCAGCGATCAGCGGCGCGGGGCCAAGAACGTGTACGACAAAACGCTGCTGGGTTTGCAGACGGCCATCAAGCACAAGCTGATTGTCGGCGTGGCCACGAGCGTATGCAAAACCAACTACGATTTGGTCAGCGAGGAGTGGCTCCGCAAACTCATCGACCTGGGTGTGCATTACGCATGGTTCCACACCTATCGGGTCGTCGGGCCCAAGCCCTCTCCGGAGCTGGCTCTGACCCCTGAGGAGATTGTCAAGTTGCGCCGGTTTATCGTTCAGATGCGGACCAAGATGCCCATCGGGATCGTCGAACCCTATTGGGACGACCAAGGCGGAGCGCTGTGCCCGATGGCCACCGGGGTCAGCCACCACATCGGTCCATCGGGTTCCATCGAGCCGTGTCCGATTATCCAATTCGCCAAAGAGACCATCCACGACGGGCCGAGCATCTATCAAATCATGGCCAAATCGGAGTTTTTGGCTGATTTCCGCAAGACTTCTGCGGCCGCCACCCGAGGTTGCGTCGTGCTGGAACGGCCAGACCTAGTCAAACAACTTGTTCTAAAACATTCCGCCGGCGACACCACGCAACGGCAAGCCGCCATGGTAGAATTAGAAGCCCTCGAATCGCGCACCAGCCAACATCAACCCGGCCAGGAAATCCCCGAAGAGAGCTGGGTGTACCGCTTTGCCAAAAAGCATTGGTACTTTGGTTTCGGTGCTTATACCTGATCCGCTTGGAAAGAATTCATTCATGCAATTGCCGATAATGACGTTGCCGCGTGCGGTGCCTGTGCAGCGTGAGCGTAAGCCCAAAGAGAATATCCCGCAAACACGGACAGAACGCGAATCGGTCCGCGCCAAACTCAGGCAATACGTTATCGATGCCAAATTGGTCGCTCCACTGTCGATCGCCGATCTGCGCAGGCACTCGGAAATCTGCGTGCAGGAACAAGGCCTGGCGGAGATTTACACCGACTACGTCGGAGTGTTGCTCAACAGCGAAGTCTGGCGCGATCAACTCGCCCGGGTCCCTTACGAGAGACGACTTCTGCTCCTGCCCAAGTGCATGCGGATCGAGGACAAGTGCCCTGCTCCGTTTGATGAGTTTGGGCTTCTGTGCAAACAGTGTGGCCTGTGTACCATCCAAGAGTTGCAGGAACAAGCCGAGCGATTGGGGTATGCGGTGCTGGTTGCCGAAGGCTCGGCGCTGGTTATGGCGATCATCGAAACCGGCAAGATCGACGCGATCGTCGGGGTCAGCTGCCTGAGCGTCCTCGAGAAAGCCTTCCCTTACATGGAATCGGCGGCGATCCCTGGCGTTGCAATCCCGCTGCTCCAGGACGACTGCAAAGATGTCACGGTCGATCTGGAATGGATTTGGGAGACGATCCATTTGACCAGCGACGACTCGACCTACAGGCTCAATCTCGATCACCTCCGCGGCGAGGTCAAAGAGTGGTTCGGCGAAGATTCGCTAGAAGAGATCATGGGTCCGGCTCCCACGCAAACCGAGAAAATCGCACGAGCGTGGTTGGCCAAGAACGGAAAACGCTGGCGGCCGTTCCTGACAGCCTGCGTATGGAAATCGATGGTCGACGATTCGGCAATGCAAGTCCCGATGTCGCTCAAGAAACTCGCCGTAGCCGCCGAGTGCTTCCACAAAGCTTCGTTGGTCCATGACGACATCGAGGACGACGACGATTTCCGATACGGTGAACCCACGCTCCATAGCGAACAAGGTGTCGCCGTCGCCTTGAATGCTGGTGATTTGCTTCTCGGGGATGGCTATGCCCTGATCGCCGATTGCGGTTTGTCCGCCGAGCAGCGGATCGCGATCAGCAAGGTTGCAGCAAGCGGTCACCGAACATTGTGCTTGGGACAAGGTGCTGAGTTCCAGTGGGCCAAATCGCCGAGTCCTTTGTCTTCAAACGAAGTGCTTGATATATTCCGCAAGAAGACCTCGACTGCCTTTGAGGTAGCTCTCCAGTTCGGGGCCTTGGCCGCAAACTGCGACCAGAGTGTCTGCAGCGTCATCAGCCGATTCAGCGACGCACTGGGGATCGCTTATCAAATCCGAGACGACCTCGAGGACATGGTCAGCGGTGAGTCGCTCAGCGACTTGCAAGCCATGAGGCCCTCGCTGCCGCTGGCCCTTCTCTATGAAAGAGTGCGTGGCAACGCCCAGCACAAGGAATTGGTAGATCGAGCATGGCGCAAGCAATGTACGGCCGAGGAGCTCGAGCAAATCGAGAAGCTGTTCTCCGAGTACCAGATCGACGATCGATGCAGAGTTCTCCAAGAGTCCTACAAAGAAGAGGCCATCCGTTGCCTAACCGAACTGGAAAACCCGAGCGTCAAAGGGCTACTGCGGCGCGTTATCAGCAAGATATTCACTGTCGAAGTGAAGGATTGGTGCAGTGAGTTTGAGACTAGAAATGCTGCAAGTCGCACGCCTAGCCCCCAAGTTGCTAGGTGATTCGACCGATCTGGTCGCAGACTTTCTCCGATCGCAACACCACTCCCGGGGTGGATTTTGCGATCGTGAGGGCAAGCCGGATTTGTACTATTCGACCTTCGGGATCGCCGGCTACATGGCCTTGCAAATGCCCCTGCCGGTCGATGCTCTAGCCGGTTATCTGCGATCTGAGCACCACCGCATCGAGGAGCTCAACCTCATCGATCTGTCGTGCTTGGCCCGCTGCTGGGCTTTCCTACCAAGGGATCTTTGGCCCGCGGATTTGCAGGAAAAAACAATCTCTCGGATGGAACACTTCCGCGCCGCAGACGGCGGGTTTTTCACCGATCCGAGCGAATCCCACGGCTCGCTCTACGGCTGCTATGTCGCAATGGGCTTGGCCCAAGACATCGGCTATCAACTCGGCTCGGAACCCGAAATGCTCGAGTGCATCCGCGGTCGTCTCTCGCAAGACGGCGGCTACTCCAACAGCCCCGACCTTCCCTTTGGACTCGTACCCACAACCGCAGCAGCCGCCTCGCTGTTTCGCCACTTGGGCAGCAACGAAGGCAACGGTGTGCGAGACTGGCTTTTGTCTCAAATGCATCAAGACGGTGGCTTTTGTGTCGGTTCTGGGATCGTCATGCCAGACCTATTGTCGACGGCCACCGCGTTGCATGCTCTGAGCACGACGTCGTTTGACCTAGGTCTCATCGCAGAAAAAAATCTCGATTACCTCGATACGCTATGGACCGCTCGAGGCGGGTTTGTCGGCAGTTGGGAAGACGACGCACTGGACATCGAATACACCTACTACGGGCTCCTGAGCTTGGGACACCTGAGTTTCTGGTGATGCCATGAACGAACCTTTGTGTATCGAACCCGAGCAGCCCGGCAAATTCGAGTCCCTAGTGGAAAATGCGCGTCGCTCGCTCTTGGCACAGCGCAATGCCGATGGCTACTGGGAAGGAGAACTCTCGAGCAGTGCCCTGTCGACCGCCACAGCCGTCTGCGCCTTGGAAGCCCATGTGCGCCAAAACTCCAAGCTTGATCAACAGCAGCGCACCACGATCCTCGATCGAATCGATCGGGCACGGCTCTGGCTCATCGAGAACCAGAATGACGATGGAGGGTGGGGGGATACCCTCAAGAGCCATAGCAACATCAGCACCACCCTTTTGGTCTGGGGTGCTCTCAATGGTAGCGATGCCGGGTTGGAGAATCGAAAGGAGAATCGAAAAGCCGCAGAGGCAAAGGCACAAGCCTGGATCGAGCGCGCCGCAGGGAGCCTAGATCCTGAGCACATTGCCCGAGCCGTCCGGGCTCGTTACGGAAAAGACCAAACCTTCTCGGTCCCCATCCTCATGGCCCTGGCTTGCACCGGACGCTTGGGGAACTCCGAGGCTCAAGCTTGGAAGCTCGTACCGCAGCTACCTTTTGAACTGGCTGCTTTCCCTAAAAGCTGGTTTGCTGCGATGAAGCTACCTGTCGTCAGCTACGCGCTGCCGGCCCTAATCGCTATCGGATTGGTCCGCCACCGCAAAGCTCCAACTTGGAATCCGCTGGCAAAACTAGCGAGGAATACTGCGAGCACTCGATGCCTGAAGGTGCTCGAGTCGATCCAACCTGCGAGCGGTGGATTTCTCGAAGCCATCCCGCTTACGAGCTTTGTCGCCATCGCGCTGATAGCTGCTGGCTATGGCGATCACTCGGCGGTGACCCAAGGAGTTGCGTTTCTGCTCGATACGTTCCGACCAGACGGAAGCTGGGCGATCGATACGCATCTTGCAACCTGGGTCTCGACCCTCTCGATCAACGCCTTGAGCCATTGCGAGGATTGCAAGTTGATTCTTTCTAGCGAACTTTCGCTAAAACGCTGGATCTGCGATCAACAGTACACCCAAATCCATCCCTTCACCAACGCGGCACCAGGAGGATGGTCCTGGACCCCCTTGAGCGGAGGGGTTCCCGACGCCGACGATACCCCTGGTGCGATGCTCGCCCTGAAGGCTTTTTACGACCAAGGACATTCTGAGGCAAAATCTGGCGAGCAAAATCGCCAAGATGAACGTGGCCAAACCGAACTCGCTCGACGAGCTTTGGCTGGCGCTCTCTGGCTCATGGACTTGCAGAATCGCGATGGAGGCATCCCGACGTTTTGCCGAGGTTGGGGCACGTTGCCCTTCGACCGATCCAACCCGGACATCACCGCCCATGCGATCCGAGCTTGGCTATCGTGGTACGAATTCGCGGATGCAAAAATGCAAGTCCGCATGCGAAACGCGATTCTCCAGGCGATGCGATTTTTAAAGCAACGTCAGTGCACGAATGGAGCTTGGGTCCCTCTTTGGTTTGGCAATCAATACGTTCAAGACGAAGAAAACCTCACGTATGGGACCAGCCGAGTGCTCCTGGCTTGGCTTGCCGCTAGCGAGAAACCGTGGCTTTCGCAATCCACCGATTTAGAGATCCAAAAACGCGTTGAGATGGCAGCAAGGTGGTTGGTCAGGGCCCAGCAGGAAGATGGGAGCTGGACCGGAGCCGATCAAGACTCCCTGCAGAGCGCCTGCAAGGGCCTCGAACCTAGCTCGATCGGTTCGATCGAGGAGACGGCGATTGCCGTCGAAGCCTTGGCCGATCTTTGCCAACATGCGACCGGATCGCCTAAGGAAACTGGCATGGATCCAATCCTTGTTCTCGACTGCCGACAAGCCATGTTTCGCGGAGTGGCTTGGATCCATCAACACACGGCTGAAGGAACTCAGTTCCCAGCGAGTCCCATCGGGTTTTACTTTGCCAAGCTTTGGTACTATGAAAAGCATTATCCGATATGCTACTGCGTGGCAGCCTTGGAACGTGTCGCCAAACTGATGCGGGTTAAAGCATGAGTCCTGTGTACCTCGATTGCAACGCGTCGAATCCGATCGAGCCGAGGGTCTTGCAAGCGATCCTCGAAGCGTATCGATCCCTGCAGGGCAACGCAGGTAGCCCTCATTTGCATGGCCAGAACGCCAAGAGTGCGGTTCACATCGCTCGCGACCAGATCGGTCGTACTGTGGGTGCTAAACGCAACGAGGTCTTTTTTACTAGCGGAGCAACCGAGAGCAACAACCTCGCAATTCTAGGCCTAGCCGAACACGGTCGCAGGACCGGCAAGATGCACATCGTCAGCTCGGCGATCGAGCACAAAGCGGTCCTGGAACCCTTGCAGCGGATGCAAGACTGGGGCTTCGACGTGACCTTGATCAAGCCCCAGAGCACCGGCCGCATCTGCAGCCAGGAAATGATCGACGCGATTCGCACCGAGACACTGCTGGTGAGCTTGATGCATGTCAACAATGAAACCGGGGTGATCCAACCGATCGAAAGGCTCGGCCAAGCGGCCCAAGAGAAAGGGGTGTGGATGCATGTCGATGCCGCCCAAGGCTTCGGTAGGGATATCGAGCAACTAAGACATCCGGGCATCACATCGATGAGTGTCAGCGGCCACAAAGTATTCGGGCCTCAGGGGATTGGAGCGTTGATCGTTCGCAGGAACCGAAACGAATCGGCTGTCTTGCAACCGGTCATGGTTGGTGGTGGTCAAGAGTTGGGACTGCGATCAGGAACCCTACCGGTCCCGTTGATCGTAGGATTTGGCTTAGCCGCCGAGCTTGCACTCTCCGAGCATGCACTGCGTCAAGAAGCTTGCGAGCGGCTCGGAGCGATCGTATCTCAGTGGGCCGTTTCGCACGGGGCTCGCGTCCATGGAGCGGCCGAGCATCGACTTGCGCATGTGCTCAACATGTCGTTTCCACATTGGGACGCAGACGATCTGCTCGAATCGCTGAGCGAGCATATTTCGATTTCCGATGGTGCCGCTTGCACGAGCGTTTGTGCGACGGCAAGCCACGTGCTATCGGCGATGGGACTCAGCGAGCCACACTTAAGTGGCGCGGTGCGATTGTCCTGGAGCCATCTGACCGACGCCGATTCTCTGCGGATCGCGCTGGAGAATGCCAGCCGCATCATCGAGGCTAAGGCAGGCCACCACCCGGCTTCACGCCGGTGGGGACATGGCTCATAGCTACGAAACAAAAGACCTTACAAAAGAAACTTAAGGCCCCCCTGACCCCATTCCTCTTCCCGCCA
>CAILTZ010000842.1 GCA_903837255.1 uncultured Pirellula sp.
AAGGGTCATCGTGTCAGCGATGACGTAGGAGGCGACCGAACCGACGGTTCCGATAAACGATTGTCCAAAAGCGGTCATGTCGAATCCTTTGACACGAAGGGGGGAAAATGGATTAGGGCTGTCTTCCATTGGCCAGCATCTAGCATCGGCCAGTATCCAGGGACCAGCGCCCAGTCTGGTCGATAGGAGATTAGCGGATTTGGGCACTCTGAGTCAACTGAGAAATGTCAACTGAGAAATACTCAATCGTGGTTTGTGGCCGATTGGGAAAGAAGATTCAAAACCAGCACGCCAGCCAGGATCAGCCCGATCCCGATCATTGCCGCTAAATCGAGCTTCTGCCCGAACATCCACCATCCCAATAAAGAAATCAGCACCACACCCACCCCAGACCAAACCGCATAAGCAATCCCTACGGGGATGGAACGGAGTGTGAGCGACAAAAAATAAAACGAACAACCATAACCCATTGCTACCAATATCGATGGCACCAACCGCGTAAAGCCGTTGGAGCTTTTGAGTGCCGTCGTTCCGATCACCTCCGATAAGATAGCAATCGCTAGATACAGCCAATTCATCAATCCACCTTTACCCAGTCTGCATCGCGATTGAGATTGGCAAACTCGACCGCGTACTCGTGATCGTTAAACTCGTAGTCGATGCTGTTTTTGTAAGCCGTGAAATCAAAGCTTGGAGGCACTAAGACTTGCCAAACAAAAAAAGGCAAGGCGCAAATCATGATCATCCCAACAGCCACCCACTTGCGAATCGCCAGCGGTACAAAATCTTTTACCCAAGGCCAAACGAACCACATGAACAAAACCGACAGGATCAGCATCACGACCCATCCACCGAGACGCTGGAGTCGGATTTGTAACTTGCACGGTCTACAGGCCGGCACGGTGGTCGAAACGGGCCAGCCAAAGATCAGAAAGACGGCTGTCCACCAGCCAACCATGTGCGTCCAGAGCCTGAGCGTGCTTCCTTGTGGGTCGCCCTGACAGCGGATACATCGGTCAGGATACTGTGCCTGATGCATCCGTGGAAGATTGACATCGTAGGTCATGGTCGGTAGCGCTCTCCCAGGGCAAAGACTTCAGATTAGACTGCCTTTTGTAGCAGACCTTTGAGTATGATTCAATCGACCCACCGGGTGTAGGCTCCGAGCGCACCTGTGATGATGTGGAGCTATCTAGAATCGGTATTCGAGAAGCAATCCCGAGCCGTCGGACGTCGAGTAAGGAAGGAAATGCCATTTGGATTGAGGATTCTCGGTAGCATCGATCGCACTGGCCGCCAAAAAGGCCATCCACCAACCAAGCGCAACCTGAGACGGATAGTGCGCGTCGTCGTTGACTCTCGAAAGCGGAGCGATTGTCGAACCCGCATACAAGAGTGCTTTGTAGGCGCGGTTTTCCGTCATCTTGGCGGCTGTGATAAACGGCAAGGAACCCATGAACGCATGGCCGCTGATTCCATTGTTGTCACCCAAAGGATGCCACTTGGAATTCTCCTCGGTTTCGTTCGGTCGAGAGCCCCCAGTGAGGCGCTGCAAGACAATCAACGACGGCGCACCGACCAAAAAACCACGGATCGATCTTTCTCCCCAGCGACCGCTGGTAAGGGCCATGGGCGAATCCGGAAACAAAGCCCCGGCCCCCCAGGCGCTCGCGAAAATCGGGAGCGTATACAAACCATCTCCAAGTTCCTTGCTCGCGTGCAACGAATTGAACCAATCGTCGGAAGTTGCCCTGCGTACGCTACTTTGGAAATGCCGATGGATGGTGTCATCAAACGACGAATTCGCCATGAGCCCACCGACAATCAATCCGCCTCCAAGCAAGGTAGCCGATTCGGGTGAGTAGAAATTTCGCTGATCGTCCCACAGCCTTGTAAAGAGAGGCTTGGAGACTCGGTCGGGTATCGTCGAGTCCAACTCAGAGAGCAACAGCTGGCCGTTGATACGAGTCTCGAACTCAGTCGGTAGGGTTTTCGATGGAGTTTCCCACTCAGCATTTACCTCAGGGATCGCTTCAGAGGTCGATGCTTCCTGAGCAAGTAATACGCTTTCGAAAGACAAACCCCATATGGCCATCAAAACAAAAAATATCCCGATGCCCAAAGAGTGAACCATGCGGCTCTTAGGCGTGGCCCTTAACGTGGTCTTTAACTTGGCAATCCTGTTATCCCATGCCAAGTTCATTGGAGGCCCCGAATCAAGCAAAAGACATGATGAGAGATGCATTTAGAACCATCGGGCCCCAAACCTGCATATTCCAGCACGGTACCAAGCCAAGAGTTCCAACCGCAAGCCCAGCATCGGGCTTGCCACTGCCACTCTCCAGAGAGAAAAATCCCGATAATCAGGACTCTTTACAGACTTCTAGCAATGATCCGCTTGCCATCGGCGCGCCTGGATTCCGATGAACAGGACTAAGTTCGCAAAGATTTGCCCAATCTGAAATTTGGAGATTTGCAAGCATTAGTCTTGGCTAGACGACATGGAAGATCCTCGAAGCACACTCACTACGTTGACAGCATTGATCCTATTTTTAAGCCTCGGCTGCAAAGGCCTAGAGACTTACTCGGATCCATGTCTAGTCGCGCGGCAGTTGGGATCTAGAACGTCGATCGAGCCACAGACGATCTCGCCCGGCCAACAACGGATCCCCGCCGGAGTGCTTCTCGAGGATGGGCTCAGCGAAGACGAAGCGGTCATGGCGGCTCTGTCGAACAACTCCGCATTTCAATCGACCTTGTCAACGCTCGGGGCGGCTGGTGGTGATGCCGTCCAAGCCTCCTTACTCGCTAATCCCCAGTTCTTGACCTACTTTCCCAGCGGGATCAAAGAGGGTCAGTACACGCTCTTTGCTCCGATCGAATCCTATCTATTGCGACCAGCCCGTGTGAAGGTCGCCAATAGGGAATACCTCCGCGTCGGCGAGCAATTGGTCCAAAATGGATTGAATCTCACTCGCGATGTTCGGCTCGCTTACACCGATTGGGTGCTTGCCAAACAACAAGCCGATTTGGCGCTCGAAGCTCAAGAGCTTCGCAATCAGATTGCGAAGCTTACCAACGATCGACTCAAGGACGGGGATATCAGCGAACTAGAGACCATTGCGGCCAAAGTCGATGCGCTCAATGCCAAAGCATTCCTCGGAGTGCAAAGAGTATCGATTGACATCGCCCAAGCACGGTTGGCGACTTTGATCGGCCTACCCGATTTTGAAGAGTCTCTTTCCGAGGGTCAATTGCACGAGCCGATCATGCCAATCCAAAGCGAAGAGGAATTGGTCCAAGAAGCGCTGGCTTGCAGGCCCGATCTGCACGCAGCCAAGTGGGCAGTGGCAGCC
>CAILTZ010000843.1 GCA_903837255.1 uncultured Pirellula sp.
AAGTAATACAAATAACCCTGCCTCGCATCGGATTTCGTCGTACTTGTACTCAGCGAAGCGGTACTCAGTGAAACGGTACTCGTACTCGGTTGTTTGAACCGCTTCGATGCCGATCGTTGATCGAAGTGGTTCGCGGTAACTTGCGCACCAAAGGGCCGGATAGCTAGACTAAATCGCTTCGAGTACGAGTACCGTCCGCCGTGGCGGACTTAGTTCGAGTAGGAGAAGAAGCACGGACAATGTGGTGCACCAAGGACGCCGCCGGTGCTTTCCTGATTTTTTTCATTGTGGTCTCCGGTGACATCGGTGACCACGGGGGATCGGTCCGCTGCGCATCAATCGACCGAAAATCTCTGCAAGCCGGGCGTTGATTCTCCCACCCCGGCCGCACGGATCGATGATCTTGCCTCTTGGGTTCACCTGCAATCCCTCGAAAACCCTGGAAAACCGCTCTTTCGAATTTTCGCACGATCGAGCCACAACCGTCGACATCGTAGGATTACCCAACACCTCACGCCCGCACCTTCACTTTTTCTTTATTATTTCTTCACGATCGGCGGAGACTTGTTTGATTTTTGCTTGACTTATGTTAATTTGGCGTGAATCGCTGAACTACCCTCTATCCGATGCATCGTAGCTCGGTAGATTTCTGCGTGTCGGTGCAAGGCGTACCGAACGGTCGGAATTTTTGTAACTTGTGCGAAGGGGTAGAATTGATGAAGAGCCAATGGAATTGGGCAAGAAAAAGCCGGCGAGCATTCACGCTCGTCGAATTGTTGGTAGTGATTGCAATCATCGGTATTCTCGTTGGGTTGTTGCTCCCAGCAGTCCAAGCGGCTCGCGAAGCTGCACGCCGAATGAGCTGCTCGAACAACGTCAAGCAACTGGGTCTGGCTGTCCAGAACCACGAATCGGCTTACAAGAAACTGCCTCACAGCGGTCAGTGCGATTCAACTGGATCCTCGACAACGGTCTACATGATGCACTCGACGGCAACTTTGTTGCTTCCCTACATCGAGCAGCAATCCGTGTACAACCTCTTTAATTTCAACGAAAACTCGATCGCCTTTTATGGGGCCTCCCCAAGCGGTACGAACTTCATCACCCCGAGCGGTTGCGTGATCCACCGCAATTCCAAGGGCAAGTCGTACGACGATCCATCCCACCCATCTGGTCAGACTGCTGCTCAGACCAGCATTCCTACCTACGTATGTCCATCGACACCACTGGATACCGGTTCCCGGGATCCCGTCGATCGACTCGGTGGTATCGACTATATGTTTATCGCGGTGACCGATGTCGACTCCCGAGTTGGCTCTGCAACCTACGGGATGCGAACCCCTAGCTCGGATTCTCAGTACTTCCAAATGCGAGTGCTCGGAATGCTCGATTGCGAAGGTAGCCGCTTGGCATCGACCACTGACGGAACCTCCAACACGGTGTTCGTGATCGAAGATGCAGGTCGTGCTCACCCGAACGTAACGCTTTTCGGTGCTCTGTCGACTCGCTACACGCCGGTTTCGTCCCCAGCATTCCCAGTGAACATGTCCACCGGGCCTCTTGGTCGTCACATGTACGCATGGGCCGACGCTGATGCGAACACCAACGGTTACTCTGGTCCAAGCAACGCCATTGCTCCAGGAAGTCGTCTGGCGAAGATCAACAACTTCCAAAGCCCAACCGGTGGCCCACCTGAGTGCCTCTGGTCGGTCAACAACTGCGGACCTAACGACGAACCATTCGCCTTCCACGGTGCTGGTGCTAACGCAGGCTTCGGTGACGGAGCTGTCAAGTTCCTCTCGGCCAACACCGACGGTGTTGTTCTGAAGTGGATGATTGGTCGTAACGACGCTGTCCTTTACGAAATGCCGGAGTAAGCCGTGAATCTTTGGAGATTAGTTATTGTTCTTTTCGTTGGCGTGGCTCTGATCGGTTGCCAATACAAGGTACCCTTGATGAACACGCCGGTGGATGTATCAGGCAAGCTCACCAAGGGTGGCCAAGCCTTAGGGAATGTAACCCTGATGCTTCAGCCACTTGAGACCGGCCACCCCGTACCACTAGCCGTTGGAAACGACGGTTCGTTCAAAGGAACCGTTATCCCCGGAAAGTACGCTTATTTTCTAGTCGCCAAAGAGGATGGTAGTTCGAACCTCAATGGCGTGGACAAGTCCTTGATGGAGGCCAACATGACACGTACCGTCAAGATTGAGCCGGGCCAGACTCAATTGGACGTCTCCTTGTAGAAAAGCCTGAGAGTTGCAAAAATTAAAAAAGGGCGATTGGA
>CAILTZ010000844.1 GCA_903837255.1 uncultured Pirellula sp.
CCGACCCCGAAAATACCCTCAAGCCCTGTTATTCTGATCTCATCGTCGATGATTTACCAGATACCTTAGCGATTCCAACCTGGTATTTAACACGCAAAAGGGTTCCGTAGCTAGAATCTCTCGAAACTTCAGCCTCCCTACAGCGTTCAATCCTACGACATGCAAGCGATCCTTAAACGCATCCAGCACCTTTTTCAAACGGCTTTTGGAGCCACGGGCCTGCCAGATAGGATCAGGGATATCCAAAAGCAAGCCAACGCGGTGGCCAAGCATCGCGATCTGGCAGAACTGCGTCACGAAGTCGGGGACCTCTTGGCCAGCACCTTGCAACTATGCAACGAATGCGGCTGGGAACCGTCTGATCTGCTCTCCGAGACGTTAGACCGTGTCGAACAACGTGTCGAAGTCTACAAAAAGCTCAATCGCAAAAAACGCGTTGGATTGTTGCGGGGAGATTTTGACCCAATCCACAACCACCACCTGGCAATCGTCGATTCGGCACTTCAACTCGATTGTGTCGACGAAGTCTGGTTGATGCCAACCTATCAAACTTCTAATCCCAGCGGTTCGGCCTCTGCCAAGGACAGGGTGGCAATGTGCCGACTGGCCATCCAAAACCTAGAAAACATTCATGTATTCACCTACGAACAAGAAAACGAGTACTGCGGCGATGGCTACCACCTTGTGAAACGACTTCTTGGTGAGGCCTCGTTTCGAGATCGCATCGAGTTCAGCTTAATCCTCGAACGAACTGTCGCCGATGAGTTGCACCGCTCGACGGCGGTAGAACATATCGAGGATGCGATTCCAATTCTCATCGTCGAAGGAAAAACACCCCTAGCCGCTCCCGATAACGCTTGGTTCCGGAGCCCTCCCCACCGATGGCTACAACTCGATTCGAAAATCGAACCGACCTCGACCCATACCGAAATCCGAGGCCTCTTGGAAAAAGGAGATCCCTCGGCATGGACTTACCTGCCAAAGGAAATCGGCACCTACATCCGACAACACCAACTCTATCTACGGTCCAATGCGGCCAAATCGCCGCGATCGCCCAAGGAACGCATCGCCGTTTTTTCCGACTCGTTCTCGCCCCCAACTCTCCTTCAACGCAACCAGATCCAGCTCCTGCTCAAACAAGGCTTCGATCAGGTGATCATTCACCCTCGTGGAGTACGAGCCGATCGCGGGGAACACGAAGTCGCACTCCCGAGACACCGAGCCGCCTTGGTCTCTCTGGCATTCCAAAACCTCCCTAACGTAAAAATCAATTACGACGACATCAGCAATGGCACCAGCTCGCCTTTGATCGATCTGACCTATCGATATGAAGACCTAGGCGATGTGTGGCTGGTGGTCCCGCAATCCGACGCGACACGATCCGATCGCAACAAAGACTCGATGATCGAACTCCAAGAACAAGGCCCGCGACTTTGGAAAGAAGCCAAATTTGCCGTCCTTGTCGATTCGCCAGTCGATCCGTCAACTCAATTTCCACCATCCCATCTGCAAATCAATATCCCCAAAGGCCCCTCGCCAGCAGACCTTCGCGGAGAAATCTTTCACGGAAAACAGG
>CAILTZ010000845.1 GCA_903837255.1 uncultured Pirellula sp.
CAGCACGCTTATGCCAAAAACCGAGCCCGCTCGCTGACGGTCAAAACCGAGTCGATCGATTACGACGAGCGACGTGACAACCCGAACATGGACCCACGCCCACGAATTCTTTTTACTCCCGCTCCGGGCGTGCATTGGTTGTTTTTCCGCAATCGGCTGATCTGCTTGCACCGAGAGCGTCCCAAGCCCAACGAGGGCGCTGGCCAAACAGTCAACGTCCGGGAGTGTTTCAACATCACCATCTTTTCGCGCGATCGCAAGCTGGCTCAGCAGTTGGTCGAAGAAGCTCGCGATGTAGCGATTCCAAAATCCGAAATGCGGCTGACTGTCCATCGGGCAGGACAAGGCTATTGGATGGAGCAGATGAAGCGTCTGCCACGCCCCATCGATTCGGTGATTCTGGCTAACGGCCTGATGGACGATTTGCTCGAAGATGCCAGATCGTTTTTGTCGCGGCGCGAGTGGTATGTCCAGCGAGGTATCCCTTACCGACGCGGTTACCTGCTCCACGGCCCTCCAGGGACCGGCAAGAGCTCGGCGGTCGTGGCACTAGCCTCGGCCCTACAAATGGACATCGCCGTCCTTAGCTTGGGAGATTCGAACCTCGACGACAACAGCGTCTCGGAGCTTTTCAGCTCGATACCTGTCAATAGCATCGTGCTCATGGAGGACATCGACTGCGCTTTCTTGGAACGCAAAGAAGGCGAAGACAAACGAAGTAAAGTCACCTTCAGCGGACTTCTCAACGCGATCGATGGGGTCGCGGCTGGCGAAGGTCGGTTGCTCTTTGCAACCACCAACCACATCGCTCGCTTGGACCCAGCCTTGATCCGTCCAGGCAGAATCGATCGCAAGCTCTATATCGGGACGGCCAACCGGGACCAAGCCGAACGATTGTTCCTGCGGTTCTTTCCTGATGCTAAGGCGGAATGCTCCCAGGCCTTTGCAGAGCGTATACCGCTTGGGAAAGTCACCATGTCGGCCTTGCAAACGCATCTGCTGATGTATGCTGACGACATGGACGAGGCGATCGGGCAGCTCGATGACATGATCGAGTCGCTTGAGTATCAGGTCCCAATAGCTATCGAAACCTGACTTTGACGCTCTCTCGGTGGGCCGTGAGACCTTCCATGTCTGCCAATTGTGTAACATGTGGCTCGATGGCGCGCAAGGCCTCGAGCGTGAACTCGATCTCGCTGAAGGACCGCAAAAAATGATTCGCAGACAATCCTGATGCCCACCGAGCCGTTCCACCCGTAGGCAGTACGTGCGACGGCCCAGCGGCGTAATCTCCAAGCGCCACCGGAGAGTAATGCCCTTTGAAGATCGCGCCCGCATTGCGAATCCGAGTCGAGTACCAATCGGGACGGTCGACCGAGATCTGCAAATGCTCGGGGGCCAATCGATCGCAGATCTCCGCGACCTCATCTTCAGACCCACACTGAATGCTCGCCCCAAACTCGACCAAGGAAGTCCTTGCTAACTCGGCTCGTTCCAAGGTCTGAAGCTGAAACTCGATTTCTCGATCGATGGCATCGAGCACCCGAGCATCGGCAGACAACACAATGCTCGAACCTGGCGAATGTTCCGCTTGTGCGATCACGTCCGATGCGGCATTGGCCGGCTTGGTGCTTGCATCGGCAATGACGACCACCTCGCTCGGTCCGGCAATCGAATCGATCGCAACCGTTCCGTAAACCAAACGCTTGGCCAAGGCCACAAACAAATTCCCAGGTCCAACGATCATATCCACGGCGGGGATTTCAGGGATGCCGTAAGCCATACTGGCGATGCCTTGCGCACCTCCTACCGCATAAACCTCCTGGATCCCTAGCTCGTGGCATGTCGCAAGAACTTCGGGATTGTAAGCACCAAAAGGGGTAGGGGGGGCCATGATCGCGATCTGCCGAACCCCGGCGATCTGTGCCGGCACGGCAGTCATCAAGACGGTGGATGGATAAGCTGCCGCGCCGCCAGGAACGCAGATGCCGATGCGTTCCAAAGGCGTGTAACGCTGCTTGAGAACCTGACCTGCTCCATCAGAAACTTCGACATCACGGTGCAAAATCGCTCGCTGAAAGCGTTCGATGTTGCTGCGAATCGCGCGGACCGCTTGCAAGAACTCCGGTGCGACGGATCGATGAGCGGCCAACAACCTCTCCGCGGGTACCCTCAGACGATCGGCCTGAATGTTCGGATCGTCCAAAGCTCGGGCGTATCTCAGTACCGCTTGCGTCTTGCCATCTCGAACATCCCTACAGATCCGCTCGACGACCTGCTGAGGACTCAGAGCCTCACCAAACAGAGATATCGTTAACTGAGCCGATCGCTCAGAGACCACCGTCCCGTCAGGACTCAACTTCTTTCGCAACCTATCGAGTCGCTCTTCGAAGTCCGACGCCGAGGTGTCGAGTCGCGTTAGCATCCACTTACTCGTTGGGTCAGAGAATCTCTAAGTCTGGAAAGACTGAAGCTGCTCGGCAGTGAAATTGACGTTGGTCGCAACCGATTGAACGTCGTCGTGGTCCTCGAGTTTCTCAAGCAACTTCATCACCGAAACGGACGTCTCGGAATCCACTTCGACGGTGAGATTCGGGATGCGGGTGACCTGCTTGGACTCAATCGCAATCTGGGCGGCTTCCAAGGCATCGACAAGCTCGGTGTACACATCGGTCGGGCAGGTCACGTCAAAACCTGATTCGCTCTCAGTGACATCCTCGGCGCCGTTTTCCAAGGCCAACTCCATGAGCTTTTCCAAATCCACAGCCGACTTGCTGACCGAAATCAAGCCCTTGCGCTCGAACAAATAGGCCACGCAATTGGTCGATCCGAGGTTCCCACCATGATTTTCAAAGAGCTTTCGAACCTCAGGGGCCGTGCGGTTGCGGTTATCGGTCATGATATCGCATAGGATCGCTACACCACCGGGTCCATACCCTTCGTAGAGCACTTCTTCGACATCCCCACCGTCGATTTCACCAATACCTTTTTTGATTGCACGATCGATGTTGTCCCTGGGCAGTGAAACCGCCTTGGCATCGATGATCGCAGCCCGCAAACGGATGTTGCTCGACGGATCTCCACCACCTAACTTTGCGGCGACGATGATCGCTTTGGAAAGCTTGCTCCAGAGCTTGCTCCGCTTGCTATCGACAAGCGCTTTGCGGTGCTTGATGTTCGCCCACTGTGAGTGTCCTGCCATGGGTGGTCCTCTCGAATGCTACTGGCTTGCGAATGTTCTTGCGTAGTTGAAAATTGGGATAAACTACCGAGGTTTCTTTTTCGTAAGGCTCGTGCTGGTCGTGCCGTGATTTCCTTTGACCGGTGCTTTGCCCCCTTTGCCAGCCTCGTTGCTGTCCTTCTTGGTTGGCTTGGACTTCTCCGGCTTACTTTTATCAGCCTTGATCTTATCAGCCTTGCTTTTGTCAGCCTTGCTCTTATCGGCCTTGCTTTTGTCCATGGTTGGCTTGGCGTTTTTGTCGGATTTGCTGGCAGTCGGCTTTACAGTCGGCTTTACAGTTGGCTTTTCCGTTGGTTTAACAGTTGGTTTAACGGAAGCTTTCACCGGCGGCTTGCTCGTAGACACAGCGGCTTTGGTCTGCTCGATTGGTTTGGTAGCAGGGGGTTTGGTAGCAGGGGGTTTGGCAGCAGGGGGTTTGCCCCCAAGAACCTTGTCCGCTTTGGCAGACTTCTCGTGCTTGACTGCTTTTTCTGCTTTTTCTGTTTTATCTGATTTTTCCGATTTATCCAATTTATCCGATTTGCTAGGTGCGGCGGATTTGGCCGTCGTCTCTTTGGAAGCCAATCGATCGGTTCCCATCGGCTTGACGCTTACCGGACTTTTTTGAGGTTTAGTATCCTCTTTGCCTTTGGTATTCGATGTGACCGTTGGCTCGACCTTGGTCGTTTCTACCGTAGGTGCATTGGCCTTGGTAGGACTGGGCGTCTGGGCACCTTTCTTGTTATCCGCTTCTTTGATCGGAGTTGACTTGTTAGCTGGCCCCTTAGCTTTCGAGGCCGAGGGGGCTTCGGCAGGTGTAGGCTTGGACTTGAACGCTGCGCCCATGTCCTTAAGAACCGCTGCGGGAGTGGCACTCTTGGGGTGGTGATACAGGTCACTTGCGAATTGATGCATCAGACCTGCAAACTCGATCCCCTTGTTCTTCGGGATGGCTCGCTCGATTCCCGGCAGCGCTTTCTTTGGAATCTCTGCAATCGTTAGTACATCGCACTGCCACATCGCTTCGCAGATAAGATTGCTTGCAGGGATCGAGTGGCCACCTAGGGCATGCTGGGAAACATATGCCACGACGAATGGAGAAATGCCTTTCCAGCCTTCCAACTCTGCAGTGGCTTTGCCAAGGTTGGCTTTCTTCATGTCATCGATATCGTACTGATATCGGGTTTCGAAGATCGATTGCAAGCACTGCTTTATCCTCGATGCAGCCTGCATGGGGAAGGGCAGGGGCTTGAGGGCTTCGGCCAGCTCAACGACCGTGGTGACCCTGACCTCATTCCAATCAAAGTAGGTCTGCTGGA
>CAILTZ010000846.1 GCA_903837255.1 uncultured Pirellula sp.
GCAAATCAGCCGGCGGTCTGGGATCGGAAGGTCTCGCAAGCGATGGATCTATTCGAAGCTTTGGCGAGCGAAAAAGGAATTCAGATGGAACTGATCCAATGCCAGCCATCGGTGGTTTTGGCCAATCCGGTTCATATGCGTTTTATCATCCAGAACCTGATCGAGAATGCGATCAAGTACACCGAGCCTGGTGGAAAAATCTGGGTGAGTCTGACGAACAATAATGCCAATGGAACCTGTCGCTTGGAGGTAAAGGACACCGGTATAGGGATTTCGAAAGCCGATCAGCAGAAGATCGGCAATCGGTTCTTTCGCAGCAACACTGGGCGCAATCCCGCGACCACTCCCCGCGGTTCAGGGCTGGGCTTGAGCATCGTGCTCAACATTGTCGAATCCCTCAAAGGGCGCTTTGAGCTGGAGAGTGAGTTAGGGCAGGGGACCAAAATTACGATCGATCTGCCGACGGATCCTGGGAGTGCTACTGCGGTAAATCCCGCGACCAGCCTGACTTCCCTGGGCAAAAAGCCTTGGGGGGTGAGTCGGGGGATTTGATCGATCCTACGCTGTTCTAGTGAGACTTTTGCCCTGAGTGAGATTCGTCAGTGGAGGGTTCGTCAGGTTTGCGAAGTGGCATGATTGCGATCAAGGACGCGGAAATCATGCTCGTGGCGGCCAAGAACATCAGCCCGTATTCGTAGCTCCCGAACTTGTCCTTCACGTACCCAATCACGGTGGGTCCTAGGAAACCGCCTAGGTTTCCGATCGAGTTGATCAGCCCTACGCTCCCGGCTGCAGCGGTCGATGTCAAAAAGTAGCTTGGCAAGGACCAGAAGGCAGGCATGTAGGCTTTCATACCTGCAGCACCGATCGTAAAGCAGAGCATCGTTAGCCAAAGGTGCTTTGGAAAAAATGCCGCGCAGAGCAATCCAATCGATCCGCACACCACGGGCAGTACCGAGTGCCAGCGTCTTTCGTGAAAATGATCTGAGGACCAACCGATTCCCAATTGACCGATGATCACAAGAACCGATGGGATCATTACCAGCCAAGCAATATGGCTAGGTTGGAACTTGTACCATCCTTTGAGGATGCTAGGCAAAAAGAATTCGACCCCATAGTTTGCCGTGACGATGCCGAAATAAATGATCGCCAATAGCCAAACGCGTGGGTTGGTTAGCCCCGACAGCAGCGAGTGATGGTGGGCAGCACCGATCTTTGCGCGGTCCGACGCGAGTTCATTCTCGAGGGCTTCTTTTTCGCTCGGTGTGAGCCACGACGCATCCCGAGGTTTATCTGGCAGTAGGTACAAAACAGCGATGCCTACGATGACCGCTGGAATACCCCAGAAGATGTAGATCCATTGCCAGCCTTTGAGTCCGAGCAAGTCAGGATGGGTGAGCGTCACACCGTCGGTCGTCACGACGGTCCTACCGATATTGATAAAGAACTGCGACACATTCGGACCGATCATCATAGCGATCGGAGAGGCAATCAAAAAATACGACATGGCTTTAGCCCGATCTCGGCTCGGAAACCAGTGGGTCATGTAGACGAGCACTCCTGGGAAAAAGCCAGCTTCGGCAACCCCCAGAAGAAAACGAACCGAATAGAACTGAAAAGCTTCCAGCGAAAGTTCGCCTGCGAAGAAATAGTTACAGACACCGGCAAACCACGAATTTGATCCGTCCTGGGCGGGTGGAACGACTAAGCCAACTCGCATCGAGTTCCAAAAATCGACGACCCCTTGGGATACCTTCCAACTACCGATTTGGAATGGGAGAGCGACAAAGGCAGTCAGTGCGGCCATGATCCCCCAGGTCACCATGATTCGACAAATCCATTTACGGGCACTCCAACGCTCAACGATGATCGATCCGGGGACTTCCAATAAAAAGTATCCGATAAAAAAAATCCCGGCACCAAAGCCGATGATGGCTTCACTCAGGGCTGGCAGGTCCTCCTGCATGGTCAGTTTGGCGATGCCGACGTTGGTTCGGTCGATGTAGGCGATCACGTAACAGAGAAACAAGATCGGGATCAGCCGCAGATAGGCTTTCAGGCGGGCCGAATCCAACGCCGAGCGGCTTGTTGTGTCGGAATGAGAATCGGGAAAAGAATACGGGTCTTGAGTGGAAATGATCTCACCTAGGTCGAACCAGAGAGGAAGTTGTAACACCGACGACGTTGTAACACAGAGCGGTCCGATAAACCGTAAAAAGCTTATCTTTCGACTCTTCGATTGTCCAAAGAGTATACTAGATGGTGGCCGGTTTGTTTGCTTTTTCTAGACGAAGCCATCGTCGGAGAAAAGCAATTTTTCAAGAATGACTCGGGCAATATCGACATCCAGTGCCTTGGCTGTGGCTTTCCAGCCCGGAACGGCGTTGACCTCGAGGACCACGTCTCGGCCTCTGCGGTCCGTCAGCAGATCGACACCGGCCATCCAAGCCCCGACGGCACGGCAAGCCTTGAATGCGATTTGAATCTGTTCGAACGTCGGTTCAAAGGCTTCAGCCGACCCGCCCCTGGCGACATTCGTTCTCCAGTCCCCATTTCCATTGCGTTGGACACAAAAGATCGCATCTGCGATGACCAGCAACCGCAAGTCGTATCCTGGACCTTCTAGAAACTCCTGGCAATAGATCACTGCACGAAGTTGTTCGAGCGTAGTGAAAACTCGCCAGGCCATATCGGCATCGTTTACCTGCATGATCCCTCGGCCTTCGCCGCCGAAGATCGGTTTGACGACGCACGATCTGCCTAGCAGTTCCCAAGCCTCCATGGCTTGATCGCGCGTTTGGCAACAAATAGTCCTAGGGATTAAAAGTCCGTCGCGTCGGACGGTCTCTAGGGTCAGCCATTTGTCGATTGCAATCTCCAAGGCTCTTGGGGGATTGATCACGCGCAGTCCGTTGGCTTGCGCTACGTGCAAGGCATTCATCCTAAAGACGGTTTGCTCGAGCGAGCCGATGGGCATGGTCCTGACCAGCAGTGCATCGTGGGCTTGGGGATGTGCCGTTTTATCGCAGGAAGCAGACGATGAGAAAACACTCGATGCTCCACCGTGGTAGGCAACTTGCAGTTCCCCAAAGGCCATGGGCTCGATCTGCAGAGATTCGGGCCAGTGCCCGAGTTCAGCGGCCCGCTTTAGATCGCGGCAGTACCATCCGTCGCTTGCTCCCAGCCAACCCACTTTTTTCATCGGCTTGCCTTCACTCGATCGAGCCGGCGGGGCGGACCCCAGAACCGCGTTGTTTGATGAGCGAGTCTCCCAATTCCTTGCGACCCTGGTCGGCGAGTTTCAGCAGACGCTCGAGGACCTCTGGTTGGCTGCTGGCAAGGTTCGTGGTTTCACCAAGATCGTTGTCCAGTTGATAAAGTTCGGGTTCAGTGATTTTTCGCATCAGCGATTTACCGGGCTTGCCAGCCGCACCGGGTTGGTCAGGGACGATGCAATTGACATCGTGTGGCAGCATCAATTTCCAAGGTCCGCTTCGGATCGCTTGGAGTTCCCCTTGGCGAAAGTAGTGGTAGAAGACCTCATGGGGGCATTTCGCATCGGGTTTGCAAGTCAGCAGATCGCGGATATCAAGGCCATCGATTGGGTGGGATGGAAGTTCGGCACCGACAATGCGTGCGATGGTTGGCAGGACATCGATGGTCATGGCTGTGGCATCTTGCACACTCCCTGCGGGGATGTGAGAGGGCCACTGAGCGAGCATTGGTACCCGTGTGCCACCTTCGTAGACGGTACCCTTGCCTTCGCGAAGTGGTCCGGCGGTTCCTGCATGATCCCCGTAGGTGAGCCACGGCCCGTTGTCGCTGGAGAATATGATCAGCGTGTTTTCCTCTAGCCCATTGGTCTTTAGGAAGTTCAAGATTCGACCGACGACGGCATCAAATTCTTCGAGTACATCGCCGTAGATACCCCCTGCGGATTTGCCTCGAAAGTTCTCTCCGGCAAAGAGCGGCACGTGCGGAAAGGAATGAGCAAAGTACAAGAAAAACGGCGAATCCTTGGCCTCTTCGAGAAACTCCAGAGCAAAGTTGCTGTATTGCTCGGTCAGGCGAGATTGGTCTTGGGCATCGACATCGCGATCGATGATTTCGTTATCGCGAATCAAGGGTAGTTCGGGAAACGTGCCGGCTTTGACGACCGGACCATGAGGCCACATGTCGTTGGAATAGGGAAGCCCCAGGTAGCGATCGAAACCGTGTTGTAGGGGCAAAAACTTTTGGTGATGGCCCAGGTGCCATTTGCCGACGGCACAGGTCTTGTAGCCTTTGGATTGGAGGAGTTCGGACAGCAGTACTTCGTTTTCGTGGATCCCATTTTTACTCGTCGGGGCAAGCGCCCCATGGATCCCGATACGGTTGGCATAGCAGCCCGTCAGCAGGCTTGCTCGGGATGCCGAGCAGACAGGTTGCGACGAATGGAAATCGGTGAAGAGAACTCCGTTTTTGGCAATCGAATCGATATTCGGCGTAGCCCAACGCTTTTGGCCGTAACATCCCAAGTCACCATAGCCAAGATCATCGGCGAAGATCAAAACGATGTTCGGTGGCTTATCGGCGGCATGGACACAGCTCCATGCAGCGATCAGGGCAAGGACCCAGGAAAAGGCGAACCCACAACGAGAGGATGCATAGCGCATGTTTTTGGTTGCCTTGAAGATTTAGGCCAAGATATCGAACAGGATGTTTCCGTGCACATCGGTCAGTCGCATGTCGCGTCCGCTGAAGCGGAACGTGGAGCGGGTGTGGTCTAGGCCCAAGCAGTAGAGCATTGTCGCGTGCAGATCGTGCATCTCGACTTTTTTCTCAACGGCTTTGTACCCAAATTCGTCGGTGGCACCGTATACCGTTCCGCCCTTGATCCCACCCCCGGCCATCCAGATAGAAAAACCGAAGGGGTTGTGATCGCGACCATCGGCTCCTTGGGCAAAGGGTGTGCGTCCAAACTCACCTGACCAGATGATCAGTGTCGAGTCGAGCAGTCCACGCTGCTTGAGATCCTCAAGGAGGGCTGCGATCGGTTGATCGACCGCCTTGGCGTTCTGCTCGTGTCCTACTTTGAGATTCGCATGTTGGTCCCATCGGTCATGTCCGACGTTTGGGCATGTGAGTTGAATAAAGCGCACACCGCGCTCGACGAGTCGACGTGCCATGAGGCACTCGCGAGCGAAGATCTTGGTTGGATCAAACTCGTGATCCAGTCCATACATGGCCTGCGTTTGCGCGGTTTCGCCAGAAATATCGCACACCTCGGGGACCGCCGACTGCATCTTGAAGGCTAGCTCATAGTTGGCGATGGCCGACTCGATGGCGTCATGCTGACCGTAACGCTCGAGAGTCTGGCGATCGAGCTGGCGGAGCAGATCGAGCTTGTGCTTTTGTATTTCTGGGGTTGGTTCGATTCGGCGAACGTTCGCCAAGCTGTTTCCGCTGGGTCGCAGCACCGAACCTTGGTAAGTCGCTGGCAGAAATCCGTTACCGAAGCAATCGAGTCCTCCGGGTGGGATAAGGCCGCCATTGAGAACGATATAACCGGGCAGGTCTTGGCACTCGGATCCCAGACCGTAAGTGACCCAGGCACCCATGCTCGGACGTCCTTGTAGACCATGGCCGGTATGTAGGAAATAGTTTGCCGAGGTGTGCTCGGGGAATTTCGACGTCATCGATCGAACCACGGCCAGCTTGTCGGCATGCTTGGCGATGTTCGGAAACAAGCTGCTGATTTCTATTCCGCTTTGACCGTGCTTGTCGAACGTCCATGGGCTTCCCATGAGCGTCCCGTTGTTGTTGAACTGGGTCGGTGCTACCTCGAAGAGTTCGCCGGGATTTCGGCCATTGTATTGAGTGAGCAATGGCTTGGGATCGAACGTATCGACCTGCGACGGCCCCCCATCCATGTAGAGAAAAATAACGCTCTTGGCCTTCGGCGGAAAATGATGCTTGCCTTGGATCATAGCGAGGCCCTGATCCGCACCACGGGTGTGCTCTTGCGCCATCAATGCGGTGAAGGCTACCGCGCCGAAGCCGTTGGCGGCCTGGGTCAGGAAGGCACGTCGGTTTACCATTGCAAGTATTCTTCCAAAGATTCTCGGATCGAATCCAAAGGGGCATCGTACCCAGTCCAAAATTCAAAATTGATCGCAAATTGATGGGTCAAGACCTCTAGTTCGTCGATCCGTTCGATTTGATGCGACTCGAGTTCTTCGATCCACTGCGAGCGTTCTTTGGTCGGATCAATCCAACCACTCGGGGGTGGGACAAGGATGCCAACAGGCTCCTTAGCCCAGTGGAGATCCTTGAGCAACCGATGCCGTGACTGGCTGCTGGTAGTTATGATCGCATCGAACTGTTCGATAATCAACGCACGAATCGGTCGATCGATCCAAACAGGCTCCTGTGGCTTGGTATCCGTATTGGCTGGAGTCTCGCCAATCGACCCGTTTTGGGATGATAGTGCGTGGGGTGATAGATCGGGGGGGGATGGTTTGGTTTTTCGGATCGTCAAATCCAAAGCGAATACCGAGTAGTCTCCGGGGATCTCGGCCAAGGCCAATTCGAGGGCTTGGACCAATCCCGAACTTCCTACCACTGCGATCGATTGGGGAGTGAAGGCCTCGTCGGAGTTCAAGCCCTCCTGGGCCGCCCGCAACGAGATCTTGTGGGTCAGTGAGCGTAGGATAGCCGAGCTAATCGTCTCGTCTCCGATCCACTGATCCGATTCCCACTTGACGACCTGGACAGCGCCCAACGCTTTGGACTTGGGTGAAAGCGACCCCAGTAACGCTTGGACACTGGCCTGAAATGGTGGCAGGATAGCAGCCCCGGACATTCCCAAAGCCTGGATTCCGCGGAAGGCTGTTTCGAAGAGCTCCGGGGGGACTTGGGAGGTGAAGAACCGCCAGTCCAATTCCGCCTCGCGAGCCAGTCTGGTCATGACAAACTGCGTCGGATTGCCCCCGACCGGATTGCCCAAGCAGGCTACCAGGGGTTGCAGAACGCGATCCAAACTCATGTCTAGTTGTCGGTCCTAATCTTCGAGGAAACGGGTCATTCCAAGTCCCAGACGTCGGATATCCTAACCGGTTTCCTCTGCCAAGTTGCAACATAGCCTCGTTTTTCAAGCATTTTGGATATCGAAACCGGTGATTTGTCGATTTTGGGGGCAAGACAACTTAAAAAAGAGTCCTTAAAATGCCCAGTCCTAGAAGTCTCTCTCTGTCCCCCGCGATTAGAATACGGAAACACTGTGGCAACCTACAAAACCAGCGACCTGCGAAAAGGCCTAAAAGTTCAAATCGACGGCGAACCCTATCTGCTGACCGAAGTCAACTTCGTCAAACCAGGGAAGGGCAATGCGCTCTACAAATGCAAACTTAAAAACCTCATCCGCAACACGGTCCTGGACAGAACGCTCAAGGGGGGGGACGATCTCGAAGTTGCTGACGTCGAGGAACTCGAAACACAATTCCTCTACAACCAGAGCGGAACGTTTGTCTTCATGGACAACCAGAGTTTCGAACAGTACGAGCTGACCTCGGACCAAGTCGATGACAACTGGAAGTACCTCAAGGAGGGGATGCCCGTTGCGATGGTTCTCTTCAACGGCAACCCGATCACCCTGACCCCTCCCTCCCACGTGACCTTGAAGGTCATCGAGACCGAACCAGGTGTAAGGGGCGATACGGCCACGAGTGTGAACAAACCTGCCAAGACCGAAACCGGAGGGGAATTCCAAGTCCCTGGTTTCATCAAGGAAGGGAACGTCATCAAAATCGATACGCGCACCGGCGAGTACGTCGAACGCGTCAGCATGGAGTAACGCACCCCAATCGTCACTGTGGCGGTTTAGGGTGTCGGTTTAGGGTCAAGTCAAATGCCCATACGAGGATTGCAATGAATGGCTCGACCCGCATCAAATTCTCGTGCAAATCGGCCGCCGGCATTTCGGCTTTCCCCAGAATTGCGGCGGCCTTTTTCACGGTCTGGATCTTCAGTCCCCTGATCGGCTCGGCCCAACAAGCAGATGCCAAGGACCCCTATGCGGTCGAGCGAGAACGGCTCATCCGCAATGTCTTGATCCCCGGGGGAATCCGGGACCCTCGCGTCCTGGACTCGGTTGCCAAAACGCTCAGGCACGAGTTTGTACCCCCTAACTACGTTCGCCAAGCGTACCTGGACATAGCGATCCCTATCGGGGAATCGCAAACCATCAGCAGCCCGTTCATCGTCTCGCTGATGACCGAGGCTCTCCAAACGAAAGCTACCGACAAGGTGCTTGAGATCGGGACCGGTAGCGGTTACCAAGCCGCGATCCTCAGTCCACTGGTCCAAGACGTCTATACGATCGAGATCGTTGAGGACTTGGGCCAACGCACGACCGAGCTGCTTGACCGCCTCGGATACAAGAACGTCCATTGCCGCATCGGCGATGGATTCAAAGGTTGGCCTGAAGAGGCTCCCTTTGACAAGATCATCGTCACCTGCTCGCCAGCCGATGTTCCCAAGCCCCTGGTCGAGCAGCTCAAAGAGGGAGGATTGATGGTCATCCCTGTCGGAGAACGCTACCAGCAAATGCTCTATCTGATGCGCAAAAAAGGGGACAAACTCGAGAAAGAAGCCCTGACGCCAACCCTCTTTGTCCCCATGACCGGCGATGCAGAAAAGACGCGCACGGTTCAACCCGACCCTAAGCATCCGGCGCTGGCCAACACCAGCTTTGAAGAGCTTCTGATCCGAGAGTTCCACATTCCCGGTTGGTACTATCAGTTCGGCTGCAAGCAAGTTGAGGATAGCCAAGCTCCCCAAGGAAAGTATGTCGTCGAGTTTCATGGGACCGATCCGCAGTTGCCCAGCATGCTCCTCCAAGGGGTCGCCATCGACGGCCGCGCTGTGAAAAAAATCAAGCTTGGGGCTTGGATCAAACTCGAAAAGGTCAAAGTAGGCCGCGACAAGGAAAAGTCCCCCTCGGTCGCGATCCAATGGTTCGATGGCAACCGCAACCGCATCGGCTACAACTACGTCGGTGGATTCAAAGGCACACACAAGTGGAAGCTTGAGGAAAAGGTCTTCTCCGTTCCCGTCGAGGCACGTGAGGCGATCGTCTCGATCGGAATGTTCGGCTCTGAAGGAACCGCTTGGTTCGATGGCATCGTCCTCGAACCACAATAAATCTATGTCTTCTTCACACACTTCAGAGCCCACTGGCCCCTACACTGGCCCCGGCACCGAGACCGGCACCGACTTCGACACGATCATCATCGGAGCGGGCATGAGCGGACTTGCTGCCGGAATCCGACTTGCCATGTACGATCAACGTGTGTGCATCTTGGAAAAGCATTGGACGATAGGCGGTTTAAACTCGTTCTATCGGGTCAATGGCAGGGACTACGATGTCGGTCTGCATGCGATGACCAACTTCACCGAGAAAGGAGCCAAGAAAGGCCCCTTGGCAAGGCTGCTCAAACAACTCCGTTTCCGATGGGACGACTTTCAACTCGCCGAGCAACGGGGCTCGGCCATCGCCTTCCCAGGCATCGAATTGTGCTTTGACAACAACATCGAGTATTTTCAAAGCCAGATTGCCGAAAAGTTCCCGCACCAAAAGGATGCCTTCGCCAAGCTCCTCGCGACGCTCTCCGACTACGATGAACTCAAGCAAGAGGACTTTGATTGCTCGACGAGAAAAATCCTCGAAGAGATCTTTTCCGAGCCGCTCCTGATCGAAATGATCCTCTGCCCTCTGATGTGGTACGGCAATGCCAAGGAGCACGATATGGACTGGGGGCAGTTCTGCATCATGTTCCGAAGTATCTTTTTGGAAGGCTTTGCCCGGCCTTACAAGGGGGTGCGATTGATATTGAAGAATCTCGTCAGGCGCTTCCGTGAACTCGGAGGTCAGCTCAAACTCCGCAGCGGAGTGGCGAAGATCCACGTCCAGAACGAGCAAGTCACCGGTGTGGAGCTCGAAAACGGAACGGTGCTTACGGCCAAAAGAGTCCTTTCCAGCGCCGGGATGATCGAAACGCTACGAATGTGCGATCATCTGACACAGGAGCAAGTCAACCAAGCTGGCCAGATGTCGTTCGTCGAATCGATCTCGGTCTTGGATTGCCAGCCAACCTCGATCGGTTTTGACAAGACAATCGTCTTTTACAACGACAGCGAGAAATTCCACTGGGAACGATGCCGCGATTCGCTGTGCGATGTGCGAACCGGCGTGATCTGCTCTCCGAACAACTACGAATACAGTCCTGACGAAGGGCTCCTGGATGAGGGCTTTATCCGCCTGACGACCATCGCCGATCCAGACCGTTGGGCTAGCCTCGATGATGCCCAGTACCAACGTCAAAAGTACCACTGGTACGATGCGGCTATCGCCTCGAGCGTCCGCTTCATCCCGGACTTCCGACGGCATGTGGTCGAAACCGATGTGTTTACACCCAAGACGATCCGGCGATTCACCTCGCACGATAACGGAGCGGTCTACGGAGCACCGGAAAAGAAGCTCGACGGAACAACCCACTTAAAGAATCTATTCTTGTGCGGAACCGACCAAGGTTTCGTCGGGATTGTCGGTGCGATCGTCAGTGGAATCTCGATGGCTAACCGACATTGCCTGTTGCAGTCTTGATCTCTATCGGTCCTGGTTTTTTGGACCGTTGATGGACGCTGATGAGAGGGTTTGAGTTAGGGGCGTGGCGAGGTAGTGCTTTGGCTGTTTATCAGCCGTTAGGCAAGCAGTTTGGTGCACACACGGCCTTCGTTCTGAGTGGCTCGCTCCGGACGACCTTGGTGGGAGTAGACCAGATCCCAGTGGTTCAGACCGATCAAGTGCAGGATCGTGGCATGCAAATCATGGACATGCAGGCGGTCTTCGACCGCATGCAATCCGATCTCATCGGTGCTACCGATCGTCTGACCGCCTCGGATTCCGCCACCGGCCATCCACATCGTAAAGCCGTTGGAATTGTGGTCGCGTCCGTCCCCTTTTTCGCTCATCGGTGTGCGTCCGAACTCACCACCCCAGATCACCAGGGTCGAATCGAGTAGACCACGTTGTTTTAGATCGGTCAGGAGTCCAGCCACGGGCCGATCCGAACTGCGGCACAGGGTCGAGTGATTCTTTTCGATTCCTGAATGCGCATCCCAACGACTGCCCGAACCGTGATACAGCTGAACGAATCGGACTCCCCTTTCCACCAATCGTCTAGCGAATAAGCAATTGCGCCCAAAGACGCTGGTTTCTTTTTCGTCGATCCCATAGAGCTGCATCGTCGAGTGCGACTCTTGCGAAAGATCGACTGCTTCGGGTGCCTGGGATTGCATCTTATAAGCCAGCTCGTAGGAGCGGATGCGGGCATCGAGTTCGCTATCGATCGAGCGGCCGGCTTGATGCTTGCGGTTCAGAGCGTCGATGAGTTTGCGTTTGCTGTCTTGGCGGGCAGGATCGATGGGGCTGGGTGGGGACAGGAATCGGATCGGATCTCCATTCGAATGCAGAGCGGTTCCTTGATAGGTCGCTGGCATAAAGCCCGCGCTCCAGTTGCGAGGCCCGTTGATCACTTTGCCATCGTCATCCTCGATCACGACGAAGCCCGGGAGGGATTCGTTTTCGGTACCTAGGCCGTATGTCACCCAGGAGCCCAGGCTTGGGCGCCCTCCGAGGGTTGAACCGGTGTTCATTTGGCACACACCGTTGGAGTGGTTTAGGCCATTGCCCCAACACGAGCGGATAACGGCAAGATCATCGACGTGCTGGGCCGTGTGAGGTAGCCAATCCGAGACCCAGGTGCCGCAGTGTCCGTGCTGCTTCCAAGTCCGTTTGCTGGGCATCAGTGGAGCATTGTATTCGCCCATCGGGGTGATGATCGGCTTGAAGCTCGGTGGCAGGCTTTGGCCTGCGAGCTGCTCGAGCCGGGGTTTGGGGTCAAACAGATCGATGTGGCTCGGGCCACCTTCCATGAACAAAAAGATGATGCTCTTGGCCTTGGCCGGATGATGCCCCTGTTTGCTATTGCGCTGTTTGCTATTGTCCTCTTGGACAGGATCGGGCATACCCAGCAGTCGGCTTTGTCCGAGCATGGCTTGGAGTGCGATCAATCCGAAGCCAAAGCCCGCATTTTGGAGCATGCTTCGGCGGTTGGGGGGGTGGAGAAACTCCATAACAAGACCATTTTCAAGGTTGGTATTGCGGTCAAGATCCGATGGTATGGTAATCGAAAACCCGTCGAGGGCGAAGCGCCGAAGGTCTCGATTGGATGATAAAAAACGGCACCGGAGCACTCAAAAAAGGAGGCTTACTCGATATAGAGAAACTCGCTTGTGTTCCAAAGGGCTTGGCAAGCGTCAGCCCAGGGGCCATGAGGATCCGAGGGGCTCGAAGCTTCGACTAGGTCGCTGATCCAGAGATACTCGTCCTCGGTGGGCTCGCGGAGTAGCGACTCGCGAAACATGGTTTGGATTCTCGCGCGAGGCGAGTCGTGCTGAGCGACTAATTTTTTGGCGTAGGACTCGGACTTGCGAATCATCCAAGGTGAGTTCGTTAAGAACAGGGATTGGAGCGAAGTGGTCGTCGTATTGCGTCTGGCGATAGAGACGCTCGCATCGGGTGCGTCGAAGGTCGCCAGCATGGTGTTGGGGCTGTTGCGCATCACCCGCTGATAGACACTTCGGCGATTGGAATCTGCTGCGTCGCTTGGGCCTCCGATCCGATCATCGAGCGAGCCCGATACCAACAGGATCGAGTCGCGGATCTGCTCGGCATCGAGTCGGCGGGGGTTGTATCGCCATAGCAATCGATTCTCAGGGTCGATCGCATGGCCTTGAGAACGCTGCTCTGGATAGCTGCTTTGCCGATACGTCTCCGAGGTGACGATCGAGCGATGGAGGGCTTTGAACCGGCCTCCTTGTTCGATGAATTGCAGAGCCAAAAAGTCCAGAAGCTCTGGATGGGTTGGGGGCTCACCCAGGCGGCCGAAGTCGCTGGCGTTGGAGACCAAGCCTCTGCCGAAATGGTGTTGCCAGATACGATTGACGATGACGCGCCAGGCAAGCGGGTTGGATGGGTCGCTGATCCAACGAGCCAGAGCCAATCGACGACCGGTTGAGGAACTTGGATTGGGAGTATCCGGGGATTTGGGAGCGACCGGCCATCGGTCGGCAAGAACGCTCAGCGCTTCGGGCTCGATCGGTCCGGCGCTTGGTTTGCCTGGGATACGAACCTCTGGTGCCTGTGTCCCTATGTCACGAACGGTCAAGGAGATCTCGGGTTCCTTGGGCATTCCCTTCTTGAGTTCATCGTATTGTTTCTTGAGCACCTTCCAGCGTTCGAGAGGATCTCCCTTGAGCTTCTTCGCGTAATCGATCCCTTTGAGTTCGTTTTCGATTTGAAGATAAGCCAGCACGGCGATCGACCGTTCGTTGGGCGGTCGCTGGGAAGGAGATTTTCGAAGTGCAGGGCGGACATCGGGCGGGAATTTTTCGATGGCGTTTTCGATGACTTGCAAGCGCGTTTCTTGTTGCAGCGATTCAAGCTCAGAGCGAATGGGCTCGGCGCACTGAGACCAAGCATCGAAGGCTTCTTGCCGAAGAGCTACCGAGTCCGACTGGGCAACGATATCGTAGCGAGGCTCCATGGGAGCGAAGAAGGCTTGGAGGCGGTAGTAATCTTTTTGCAGCAGAGGATCGAACTTGTGGTCGTGGCATCGAGCGCAAGAGAAACCCAGCCCCAAGAAAACCTCACCGGTAACATCCGTCACATCGTTGAGGATGTTGTCCCAATGGGAACGTACATCGCGTTGGTTGTATTCATAGATCCAATGCCTTAGGTAACCGGTGGCAGCATTCATCCGATCGGAGTTTGGATCGAGTTCATCGCCGGCGAGCTGTTCGGTGATGAATTGCGAATAAGCGATGTCATCGTTGAGAGCTTGGACGACATAGTCGCGGTATCGGTAGGCGCTGGGTCGAAAATCGTCTTGTTTGAATCCATCCGATTCAGCGAACCGGACCAAGTCCAGCCAGTAGCGACCCCAACGCTGGCCGTAGCGAGCATCTGCAAGTAGTTTGTCGACGAGTTGCTCGTAGCGGGGAGTGCCATGTGCATCGACCGCTGGGAGCTCCAGATAGGATTGCAGGTCAGCGGCTGTTGGAGGGACACCGACAAGGTCCAGATAGAGTCTTCGGACCAGAGTTGAATCGTCGGCACGCTCGCCAAGGTTTAAGCCTTGCGAATGGAGTTTATCCGACACAAACGCGTCGATTGGATTGGAGAAGGTCGATGCAGGGATTACAGGTTCGCTCAGGGGCTGAAAAAACCAATAGTCGCGATCGGCTTGGGAGATAGAATCTTGATCGGAGCCGGCGGTGATTTCTTTGACGTATTTTGGCCAGGGAGCTCCGGATCGGACCCAGGTTTCGATGGCTTGGATCTGTTGTTCGGAGAGTTTTTTGTTAGGGGGCATTTCCAAGCCTTCGTGGCGGACGGCTTGGAGCAGCAAGCTATTTTCGAGTTGTTTCTCATCGATGACAGGACCGGAGTCTCCACCCGTTTGAAATCGGTCGGGCAGATCGAGTCTGAGGGTTGATTCGGATTTATCCGGGCCGTGGCAAGCGATGCAGTGTTGGACCAAGATAGGTCGGATATGTTCTTCGAAGAACTTGGTCGATGCATCGGGTTCTTGGGCACTGGACGGTTGGTAGTAACCGAGCAAGCTTGTAGCCCAGATGGCCAGCGGCAACGCAAAGAAATTCAGTCGTTGGGACATGACGCGTCGAGGGTTGAATGAAGTTCGAAATTTCTACGATTTAGCATAGCATGTCCTACACACGCATGGCAGAAGTTTTGGTGATAATCCACGAAGTTTCGTTAGCACTGCCCGGTTCTGAACCGCTGATGGGCCGCTGATGGACCGCTGATGGACCGCTGATGGACCGCTGATGGACCGCTGATGGACCGCTGATGGACCGCTGATGGACCGCTGATGGAGCAGCCAAGCAGCCGTCGCAAAGGACCGGAACCAGAATCTGCTGATCGTCCCACCAGGGGTTGCTATCAGCGAACATTAGCGGTCATCAGCGGTCTGGTATTCAAACCGCTGGGAGATCGTCCCACAGCCCGGTTCTGTGGCTTACCATGCGAGCAGTTTTGCAGCGGCGATGCACATGACGATCGACAAGAGAATTCGCGCCGAGCGAACAGGCAAGCGGAAACTTCCAAGCGTCGCGCCGAGGCTTCCTCCGATCACGACTGCAACGGCAAGGTAGTGCCAGCCTTGGGGCATCGCTCGGCCCGAGCTTGCTAGCCCCGCAAGCCCCGACATGGAATTGACAAGGATGAACAAGGCCGATACGGCCGAGGCCGTCTTGGTCTTGGCCCATCCCATGAACAGCAAAAGGGGTGTCAAATAGATTCCGCCACCGGTGCCCGTCAGGCCACTTAGGAGTCCGAGCCCGGCTCCTGTGGCGATCGCTGCAAGACGCGTCGGCTGGACGGTTTGTTCCTCGGCTTGGATCGGAAACATAAGCCACAATGCCGAACCAGCGAGGACCACCCCGAGCAGTAGCTTGAACCACTCCAGTGGTAGCGACAGATAGCCTCCGACGAAGGCCATGGGAGCCGCTAGGAGGGCGATCGGCCAGAAGAGCTTCCATGAGAAATGCCCGGCGCGGTAGAACTGGACCGAAGCGATCGAAGCGACCAGGATATTGAGCAGCAGCGCCAGGGGTTTGATGCGTTCAGGGGCAAGACCCGCCAGGGTCATCACGGCGATGTATCCAGAGGC
>CAILTZ010000847.1 GCA_903837255.1 uncultured Pirellula sp.
CCACTCACAGGTGAAAACGCACTTGCCGCCGATGGCATCGAATCCCTTGCGAAGTCCCCCGATCCCGGCGAAAAGATCAACGAACTTGAAGGCTGGTTTTCCGTTGCTGCCCGAGGAAACGATGAGGCGTCGCATTGCTTCCAGAACGGGCGGTTTGGGGCTTACCAGACCGCTTTCATACCGCCGGAGAGTCCGTGCCGAATAGCCAAGCGACTCCGCAAGCCTGTCGAACGGAAGTCCCGACTGCTGCCTGAGTTTCGCGAATTCCGTGTGCATCCCGCGGCTCCTCTGGGTGGTTTTGTGACACTATGGCCGAATGTTACCCAGCGTGCAAGCCAAAAAACATCGAGTTTAGAACCGTTTTGCGGTAAGCGGGAAGTATGCCCACGTCCAAGCAGATAGCTGACCAGATCATGCCCGAGATTCTGTTTGACGTGTCAACTGGTGCGATTCCCAGATTGTCCGCTACATCTCCGAGCTTCACGACTATGTCGATGCCGATTGCTACGGGAACGCCGAACAACTGCTTGAGGCACTCGATGCGACTTTACCCGATACTGACAAGGGACACACTCAGGCACTCAACGCCCATTGTGACCTGATGAATCCCGCGACAGAGATTGTCGACCGATGGTTGCGCAGCGGTGGAATGCTTCGTGGAAAGCCACGGCAACATTCCCGTTAGAGGAGTAAAGGAACATACGTATCGTTTACGACCTCGATTTCTTGGTGCGCGGAAGTCGATCTGAGGTTCGTTTGCCTTCGTATCGCCGATCTCGTAGCGGCGGAAGGCCTCTCAGAGCAGCATCGCCAGGAGCACCCTATGCCAGATTGTGGCGTTTGTTCGCATCAAGAACCGCTTTCTTCAGTGAGGTTTCGAGCGAAACAGCATCGACGCTATAGTGGACCCTTGCATGACACGTGGCACAGAGCGCCGCTACGTTCGCGATCGCATCGTCTCCGCCCAAGCATAATTGATGGATGTGATGAACTTCGAGATACCTTGAACCGTCCACTTTTACAAACCCCTCGACCCGGCAGTCTGGCATCTCGCAATGCCCTTGGGATCGAAGAATCGCAAGGGCTCGTACCACCGGATTTCGTTCAATTACTGCCGAAAGGCGAAGCCTCTTGGCAGGCTGGCCTTCCAGCGTGCGAACCCGAGCCGCAAGCTCAGTGAGCCCAAGCCCTGCAAGACTGGAATCTTCTACGTCGTCAACTGATTCTTCAAAGTTCGATCCACGGTTGGTTATCACGATCGCGTAGAGCCAGGTCTCCTTTCTGCCAAGGTACAACATCTCACCGATAGCGAGCCACCGGGCGAATTCACGCCCCATTCGTGCTTCGGGAAGGCGACCATCTTTTCGCATCGCGTTGTAGTAGCTGGCAAAGAGCGTTCGACCGGAGTCCCCATCAATTATTTGCAGGCGGCGAGTATCGCTCTTCAGAACTGGCGTAAATCCAGCATTCGCTAGCAGGATTTTCTGATGTTCATCGGGTACATACGCATTTTTCAAAACATCGGTCTTCGTGACCTTTTTTGCGGCCACCTCATCCATACTTTTTCGGAAATCTTTGATCAGGCTCATAGAACTGCTCCTGCTAGAACGAGATGTGCTCTCGTTCACACTCGGCAGTTTGCAGTTCCAACTTTGATCCCGATCAGCGGTTCTGCTCCATGCGTGATAGTTTAGCCAGATTGCCATCGATGAGGCGACTTCGGCACATATCTCCCTCAATCATTGCAAGGCTTTCCCTCATATTTTCCATAAGCAAGGCATCGCGGTGTTTTCGCACCATTTACATGCTGAATTTTTGTAACCAAATTCGATGAGTTCAGTCACGTCGTACCTCGCTCTGCTTCGGCGGATTTCGCGGGTTGTTTTTGTTCTCCCGAGCGGTAGCATCGTCTTGATCCGCGGGGCAGCCAGACTGTTGCTACTCC
>CAILTZ010000848.1 GCA_903837255.1 uncultured Pirellula sp.
CGCTTCGATCGCCACGTGCTGGTCGATCGACCCGATAAACAAGGCCGAGAGGACATCCTCAAAGTCCACGTCAAGAATGTAAAGCTCAGCAGCAACGTCGAGCTCAAGCAGATTGCGGCAATCACCCCGGGGTTTGTCGGGGCAGACCTGGCCAACCTCGTCAACGAAGCCGCATTGCTCGCTGCTCGAAAAGAAAAGAATGTCGTCGACCAAGATGAATTCAATGAGGCGGTCGAGCGCGCCGCGGCAGGCTTGGAAAAGAAAAAGCGGGTGATGAACGAAGACGAGAAGCTGCGCGTTGCCTACCACGAAGCCGGCCACGCACTGGTCGCTTACTCGATCCCCAACACCGATCCGGTCCACAAAGTCTCCATCATTCCACGTGGAGTCGCGGCCCTAGGGTACACCATGCAACGCCCCGAAGACGACCGGTACTTGGTCACCCAACCGGAGCTTGAGGCCCAAATGCAGGTTCTTTTGGCCGGAACTCTAACCGAAGAAATGATCTTCCGAGACATCAGCACCGGGGCCTCCAATGACTTGGAACGCGCAACGAATATCGCGCGAGCCATGGTCATGCAGTACGGAATGAGTCGACTCGGGCGAGTGAATTTCCGAGAAGGAAACCGTTCAGCTTTCCTTGCTACCGGGGGAGGTGAATCGTACGGTCGCGATTACTCCGAGCAAACCGCTCGAGAGATCGATCAAGAGGTCAAGAGGCTCATCGACGAATCGGCCGGGAATGCAAGATCCGTTCTTACCGAACGCCGAGCCGCCCTCGAAGCACTTGCCAAACGACTCATGGAGGTCGAAGTCGTCGACGGCAAAGATCTTAAGAATATTGTCGATGCAACGATCGACGGGCCTCGCGTAGTGCCCGGCACGGTATCGACGGCCAGCGGAGTTCTTGGAGGTGCGAGTCCGACTGCCTCTGATCCAGTGGCAAAAACTCCAACCGGCACCACGGGCCTAGCTGCTGATTGATCGCGGCTAAATTGCTGCTTAGTCCTCGAAAACTTGCATAGATGGTTCGCATCCACCTATGCAAGGTAAATCTACATAGACGGTGCAACAGTTCATGTTAGCAGGACCCGTATGGTAATGGACGGGTATTGTGTTCCTGCTAAACTTAGCGATGAAAATCTGCGGTTTTCTTCCCTTTCAACACCATTGAGAGTCCTATTGATGTCTTTCACATTTGTCTCGCAAGCTTGGATGCCACGACGGTTATGGGCCAGCGGCCTTGCGTTAGTCACAGCGTTTGCTCCACAAGGGCTCTTCGCTCAGGTCGAACTGGATCGGACGGTTTTGCCGATACGTGAACCAGCCCCACCGGTCTATAAAGAGCTCGATGCTAGAAATGCCAAGCCGCCTACGAGATGGCAAGTCACGGCTCCGGCCGGTGCGCCCAACGTGGTTGTGGTATTGATCGATGATATCGGCTTTGGACACTCGAGCGCCTTTGGTGGTCCTTGCAAGATGCCGACGCTTGAGCGACTTGCAAACCGCGGTCTGAAGTACAACCGTTTCCACACAACGGCACTGTGCAGCCCCACACGTACTGCACTGCTTACCGGCTACAACCACCATAGCAATAACGCCGGCGCGATCATGGAGGTAGCCACGGCGTTCCCAGGCAACACGGGAGTACGGCCGCAGAGCATCACCCCGATGGCTGAGGTGCTTCGACAAAACGGGTATTCCACTTCGGCATGGGGCAAGTATCACGAAACTCCACCTTGGGAAGTTAGCGTCAGTGGGCCCTTTGATCGCTGGCCAACCCATTCCGGCTTCGAAGAGTTTTATGGATTCATCGGAGGTGAGACCAATCAGTGGGATCCGATGATCGCTCATGGTACGGCTTTCAAGCGTAAGCCCGAGGAAGAGACCGATTATCACTTCACCACCGACATGACCAACCAAGCCATTGCCTGGATGCAAGCCCAGCAATCGTTGACCCCAGACAAGCCATTTTTCATGTACTTTGCTACGGGAGCAACGCACGCTCCACACCATGCCCCCAAAGAATGGATTGAAAAGTACAAAGGGCAATTTGACACGGGCTGGGACAAGCTCCGAGAGCAGACACTCGCTCGCCAAATCGAACTAGGAGTCGTACCAAAGGGAACCAAGCTGGCTGCCAAGCCCGAGGCGATCAAGGACTGGGATCAACTAACCGCGGATGAAAAGAGGCTCTTTGCCCGTCAAATGGAAGTCTTCGCCGGCTTTGCCTCGCACACCGACCATGAGGTTGGGCGTTTGGTCGAAGGGATCGAGGAGATGGGAGAATTGGACAATACGCTGATCGTTTATGTCGTGGGTGACAACGGATCGAGCGCCGAAGGTGGAATGCTCGGGATGTTCAACGAGATGACCTACTTCAACGGTGTCGCTGAATCGACCGAATTCATGTTGGGAAAGATCGATCAATGGGGGGGGCCAGAGTGCTTCAATCACTTTGCTGCCGGCTGGGCGGTTGCGGGCAACACACCCTTTACGTGGACCAAGCAGGTTGCAAGCAATTTCGGCGGAACTCGCAATGGTATCGTGCTCCACTGGCCACAAGGGATCAAGGCCAAGGGTGAAGTTCGCAGTCAGTTTCACCATGTAGTCGACTTGGCACCCACCATATTCGAAGCGGCTAAGGTGCCAGCACCCAAGGTCGTCAACGGAGTGCCTCAACGCCCCATCGAAGGGGTCGCTATGAATTACAGTTTCGATGCGCCCGAGGCAGCCGAACGGCATCTAACTCAGTATTTCGAGATCGGTGGTAATCGTGCGATCTATCACAAAGGTTGGTTTGCTGGGACTGTTCATAAAGCACCATGGGAAGGCGTACCTCGTCGGGCATTGGATAAGGATGTTTGGGAACTCTATCACGTCGATGAAGATTTCAGCATGTCTCGCAACATCGTGGCCGAGAATCCAGCCAAGCTCAAGGAATTGCAAGAGCTCTTCACGCAAGAGGCCATCGATCACAAAGTTTTACCAATCGACGATCGGACCATCGAGCGGTTTGACCCTCGGGTTGCCGGTCGGCCAGATTTGATGAATGGACGCAAAGAGCTGACCGTTTATCCGGGTATGTTGTTCATGGCTGAAAACGCATTCATCAATATCAAAAACTCTTCGTTCGAGCTTGAGGCCGAAGTCGATATCAAGGAAGGTTCCAACCACGGCGTGCTCTTGGCCCAAGGGGGTCGGTTTGGTGGATGGGCTTTCTGGGTAAACCAGGGCAAACCGGTCTTCAGCTACAACTTCCTCGGCTTGGAACTCTACCAAACAGAGGGGGAGCAAACGGTTGGAACCGGCAAGCACACCCTGAAGATGGCCTTTGATTATGAAGGCAAGGATGGGGCCCGTGGAGCCGGTGGCAAAGCAAGCTTGTTCATCGACGGCAAGAAGGTTGGCGAAGGTGTCGTTGGCAAGACGCACCCGAACACTTTCTCCCTAGACGACACCGCAGACACCGGCATAGATACCGGTACAGCGGTCGATCCGGCTTATGGCGAAGGAAAGAACAACGCGTTTTCCGGGAAACTCAAGCAAGTGAAAATCCAGGTCCGTTAGGATCTTTCGCCGGTGTGTTGCGGCTCTTGTGAGCCGACAAGCGCAAGCGTCGGGTGATTGCATGTGATTGCATTCTGATCGACGTGCAAGAAGGGGCTGTGGCTGTGTTGGCTGCGGGTCATCGAGGCCTTGGCAG
>CAILTZ010000849.1 GCA_903837255.1 uncultured Pirellula sp.
ACGAAACGGCAAAAAGATTCTCCCAGTCCCCGAGCGATCGACCCTTGATACTCGTTGCCATCGACAACTCTGAAAACAGAATGGACGAATACACCTCCGTGGAAGACAAAATTGCAGGCAAGACCACCGGAGGACGAGCCGACGAGTACTTGAGGTTTATCACTACCGAGCTTAAGCCATGGATTGATCGAGAATACCGAACGCTCGATTCCCCCGATTCAACCGCCCTGATAGGTTCTTCCCTGGGCGGCTTGTTTGTGCTTTACGCCTTGCATCAACACCCCGATGTCTTCGGCAAGGGAGCAGCCATGTCCCCCTCCTTGTTTTGGGGCCAAGAGCAGATGCTCACGCTCTTCTCTAAGCCGAATACCGACGGTCCCATTTCAATCAAACAGCGTCTTTGGTTGGACATCGGTACCCTGGAAGGAGCGAGCGCTGAGGGACAATCCAAAGCCATTGCTCAGACCCAGCAGCTTGCAAAACTCTTGAAACAAAACTTTCCTGATCGATTCACAGTTCAGACGCAGATTGAATCAGATGCCAAGCATCATGAGGCGGCTTGGGCTCGTCGACTCCCCACCGCGCTTGAATTTCTTTTTCACGACCCAGCCAAGACCGAAAGCCAATGAAATCCCACCTACTCAAGTCATTCGTTTTTGTGCTGGCGATCGTTGCGCTCAACGGCGCAGCAGACGCGTTGCAAAAGATCAGCGAAACGAAAGTCGATCGGATTGCACCCTTGTCGCTCGATCAGGTTCGGGCTGCGATCGAAGTTCAGCCAGGATTCGAGGTTGAGTTAGTCGCCAGCGAGCCTCTGATCAAAAGTCCGGTTGCGATGGCCTTTGATCCAGCAGGGGCCCTTTGGGTCGTCGAAATGGTCGATTACAGCGAGCAGGAGAACGATGCGCTGGGGCGATTGTCAAAACTGACCGACACCAATAACGATGGGGTGATGGATCGATCCGATGTCATCGCTGAAGGGCTCTCCTGGCCAACGGCCTTGGCAACCCTCAACCAGCGAACCTGGGTAGCCGCCGCACCGCTGATTCAGGAGTTTCATGCGAGCCTGCCAGCTGGTTCTAATCGAGCAACCTGGGGGTCCAAGACCATTCTTGAAGGGCTAGGCAGGCAGAACGTTCAAGGACTTGCGAACTCCTTTCGTTGGGGTCTCGATGGACGGTTGCATTTGTCGACCAGTTCCAATGGCGGGCAGTTGGTTGCCAAGGCGCCCAGCGAATTGAGTTTGCCAGCGAATCCCTACAACGTTTCGGGACGAGACATCGCATTCGATGTCGTCACAGGCAAGGTCTCTTCGGTGGCTGGCTATGGCCAACATGGGATGGATTTTGGACCCTGGGGAGATCGTTTTGTTACCAGCAATAGTGACCATTTGCAGCAAGTCGTGGCTTGGTATCTACCTGAGTTGACCGATGCGAGCCTTTCCCGAGCGGTGGCTTGGCGAAGATCTGTTTCTGCCGACGGAGCACAGGCCGAGGTGTTTCGAATTTCCCCCGTGGAGTCATGGAGAACCATTCGAACGCAAATGCGATTGGCTGGGATCTCGACGGGAATCCTCGAAGGGGGAGGCCGAGCCAGCGGCTATTTCACTTCGGCCACAGGGGTGACGGTTTACGACGGTGACCAATGGCCCTCGACTGAACATCCAATCGCTTTTATTGCAGATGTCGGAAGCAATCTGGTCCATCGCAAACGCTTGATACGCAGCGGAGTGTTTTCCAGAGGCGAACGGATCGATGCACAGACTGAGTTCCTCCGCAGTAAGGATACATGGTTTCGTCCGGTCCAATTTTCCAATGGTCCTGACGGTTGCTTGTACATCGTTGATATGGCTCGCGAGACGATCGAGCATCCCAAGAGCATTCCTGAACCGATCAAGAGCCAAGTAGATTTAACCTCCGGCAGAGAGCTTGGACGAATCTGGAGGGTCAAGGCAACTGGCCGACCGCTCCGTCGAGAACCGCCGTTGCTATCGTCTCGAACAGTCGAGCAGCTCTGTGAGGCTCTGGCAGATCCCAACGGCTGGCACCGCGAGACCGCTTCGCAACTGCTGATCGAACGCCAAGACCCAACTGCCATCCCATCATGCAGGCGAAAAGCTGTGTCTGGAGAACAGCCCCTGGCCAGGCTCCATGCCTTATCCGTTCTGGCATCCATGCCCGATGGCTTGGACAAGACGACTTGGTTGCAATGCATCCAGGACCCATCCTCCCACGTTCGATTGTGGGCTTGGGTGTTTGCTAATCGCATCGGAGATCTCAATGCCGATGCACTACGGGATGATTTAGAACAAGTCTCTGGCTTGATGCAGCGAGAGTTGGATCTTGAAGTTCAGATGACCATGGCGGTTCGTAGTTTGCAGGTGCTGCCGACCCCCGAGGATCGAGCAGCGGTGCTGGCGGCTTGGCTTAAGCGACAAACCCCAGCGATGCTTGCCTGCGACGAGTTGCGAGCAGCGATGGAATATGCGATTCGTGGACCTACGGCGAAACTGCTATGGGAACAGGCCGATTGGTTGTCGGTATTGGGACACTCTGGCCAGGGGAACAACTTCCTCGATGCAATCCTTTTCCAAATGCAGCAGCATGGTGATTTGGTTGCCGTATTGAAATCGTGGGACCAGCAGGGTTTAACGGCAGATCAATCTCTAGTCGCCAACGAGGCCCTGGGGCGTTTGGCAGAAAGAAGGATCTTAGCCGAAGGGAGCGACACGTATGCCCAACTGAGCAAGCTCGCCAGTAAGCAACTCATGCCCCGCATTCAGGCCGCGCTGCAAACGGGCCAAAGCGATCAGCAAGCGGAAGCTCAACTGGGGCAGACCGAATCGCAGCGATCAAACGCCATTCGACTACTGGGTACCTTGCCGATCGATCAGCGTCAGGAAATTTTTGCGCAAGTGCTCAGCGATTGCCCATCGGCGTCGATTCAGTGCAGTGTGATCGAGTCCTGGGTTCCCACTCAGCCGGTTCTGCAGAAACTCGCCGTCAGCCACCTCGATGAATCGAACCCGTTGGTTGAGCAATCCATTTTCAAAGCACTGGTGCGCAACGAAAGCGGCGCGAAGCTATTGTTGGAACGCCTCGGAGAAAAAGATCGCAGTCCAGCGAGTGTTCCGGCTTGGGTTTGGCAAGCCCTGAGAGCCTTTCCAAGCGATGCGATCAAAAGCAGAGCCCAACAGCTGTCGCCTGTTTCCGAGGTCCCTTGGGAGAGCATTGCCACCAAGTACCGGGACGCTTGGGAGAAACCCGGCGATGCCCAGCAGGGAGAGGTTCACTTTCGCAAGCTATGTGCCAGTTGCCACCGCGTGATGGATATCGGGATTGCAATCGGTCCTTCGTTGGACTCCTACAGGGTTCGGCCCAACGAAGCGATCTCGCTGGCGATAGCCGAACCGAGTCGGGAGATGGATCCGAAGTACGAGCAGCAGCAGATTCGGACCAAGGACGGTGAGGTTGCCACAGGGATTTTGGTCAGTTCGGGCCAGGACCAAGTCACGCTGCTAAGTGCACAGAATCAAAGCGTCTCGATAAGCCGCAGCGACATTGAGGAATGGAAGAGCTCCGGTAGATCCCTCATGCCCGATGGGATGCTCAAGGAACTCGATCCGAAGTCTCTCAACGATTTGATCGCCTTCTTGCGACTCGTTCCGCAGCGATGAAACGGCTTTGAGTTTCAAAGGGTCGATTTACAACCCGATGTTCGGGACCGGTCCTTTGATCAATCCACCACGCGTCCAATCGCATTCCCAGCCTGGAAAAGCGAAAGCAGGAAAGGGATCTGGAGCGATCAGATCTTTGGATTCATAGACGATTTCAAACTGACGCTCGATCCCGATTCGCCCCAGGCGAAACTTCTTGTACAGATGATGCGTCTTGGGATCGACCTTGACCTTGCCCCCAGGCGCATCGAATTCTAGACCCTTCTCAAGCACCGCACGGATCTTGTCCGGATCAGAGGACTTGGCTTTTTTATAAGCCTCCTTCCACACCATGACTTGTGTGTAAGCGGCTTCCATCGGATCGTCGACGACTCGATCCAAACCAAAGGACCTTTTGAAGCGGCGGACGAAGGCTTTGCTTTCTGGCGTATCGAGCGATTGAAAATAGCTCCAAGCTGCGTAATGACCATGAACAAATTCAGGTGGGATGCGTCTGAGTTCGTCTTCGCCGACACTCGTGGCCAGCACAGGCGTTTTGTCGGACCGGATCCCCTGTTTGAACAGGTCCTGATAGAAATGGAAATTGCTCTCGCCGTTGATCGTGCTCAAGACCAAGTCGGGGGCGGCTTGTTCGATTCTTTTAGCCGCATCGCTGAAATCGCGTTGCCCAAGAGGCAGATAGTCCTCACCGACAATTTCAATCGACCGGCTTTCGAGATACTTCTTGACGATGTAGTTGGCCGTCCTGGGGAATAGATAGTCCGATCCGATCAGATAGATCCTCTTCCGCTGGCCACCTTGTTCGGACAAAAACCAATCCAAAGCTGGGAGGATTTGCTGGTTGGGAGTGCTGCCAAAGTAAAAGACGTTGCGGTTGGCTTCGAAGCCCTCGTATTGCAACGGATAGAACAGTAGCGGTTGGTGGTGGGAATTGGGTTTGGCGTTCGATGGATCGGTGCGGAACAAGTCGGTTGGGTTTTCCAATTCATCGATGACTGCTTTGCGATGCAAACTGGTCCAACATCCGAAGATGACGTCGACCTTTTCACGGTCTGCGAGATCGCGAGCCCTACGCCGAAAGTTTTCGCTTCGGGAGCGACCATCTTTGACCACTGGAACAAAATCCAGCTTTGGGAATTCGCCACTGGCATTGATTTCCTCGATCGCAAGGACCTCACAGTGCCTGAGCGACATCTCGTTCATTCCCATCGTCCCTGTTTGAGAATGCAGAATACCGAGTTTGATTGTCTGATGATCGTCCCGCTCGGTCAAAACCTTGCGGGCCTTTTCCAAAGGTTCGCAACCGGTCGCGATTGCCAATGCTGCGATGAGAATCATACCGCAACTTCTACGGGTCGATTGAAAAGTTCGCATAGGATGCATCAACTCTACTCTTCCATCAAGTGCGAGAGAATTTCTTGAAACGGCTCGGACGAAATACTCAACTCACCGCGAAACGGATTGTCCAACGAGGCGATGAGAAAAATCATCAGCCCCATGAACGCCGAAAGAATCCCACCCAGGAACATATGGTTGATGATTTTCATGTCGAACATCCAGATCAGTGCGATATTCATCAAAGCGCCGATCAAAACCACCGACCACATCACACCTGGAATCGAAGTCGTCACGGAAAATAGACGCATGCGGCGGGCTTCGAGATAGTTGTTGAACTGCCGAAGGGCTTCGGCGTGCAAAATCTCATGTCCTGGCGTTTTCGGTTCGAATCGGATGAGCTGCTCGTGGAAAGCGATCATCCGAGTGTTTCCTTCCTGAGGCACGATCCCTTTTTGTTGTGCTGGCCAAGCGTAGCGAACCACATACCGCGTATAGTCTCTGAGCAACCAAGTCAGGTTGGTACGATCCGGTTCCGGATAGCCGCTGACGTCTCGGGCCAAAGCCGAAAGCGCCGAGGCTTCTTTGGAGACAATGGTTTCGACGGTGGAAAAGTTCTGATATGCGGCAACGGCTAGCAGACCTAAAAGCAGACCATAAAAAACGCCGAAGCAAGACAGCATGTAGCCAATCAGGTCGTTGATATCAGCTCGTTTTCGGAGAAATATCCGTAGAATCGGGCGAATGAAGATTGTCCCGAGCCAACTGAACGCGACAAACGCGCCGGTTATCAACACCGCCAGGGCGACGCTGGGTATGTCATAGATCCAATAAAACATGCTGCCTATCCGCAAAGTAGAAGTTCATGATCAAGGATTATGATTCCGCTACCAGCCAATTTCCACTAAGAATCGTCCACCTTCAAGTCCAATGGCAAAAAACAGGTGTTTTCGCTCAGGGGCAAAGCCTCCGGAGGCAAGTAGGGTTCCTCCCAAATTTCAACCTCAGGGCTCAGGTGCCTGAGAAACGCGTCGAGTAGCTCCCGGTTATGAACCTGCGCCGAATCGACCCTCTGGCGTATCTGGTTCAATACCACCGATTCGATGGCAAGCCCCATGCTCTGGGCAGCCCGAAGAGTCGAGAGGATCTGATGAATGCAACCCAAGCGGTTTTCTGCCACTACAATCAGTGGATAACCCAATCGAATGGCTAGGTCAGCGTTGGTCATCGTCCAAGTGATCGGCGAGAGCAACCCCCCTGCCCCTTCGACTAGCAGTAGATCGCAATCGCTTCTCCAGGCCTGTGCGCCTCGCACGAGCAGTTCCTCGTCGATGATTGCCTGTTGGCATCGGGCTGCAATCGGTGGGGCCAGAGGGGCCAGGAAGCACTGGGGATTGATTTGCTCCAACGGAACATTCGCTCCAAGCTTACCTAGTGATCGCTTGAGTTGCCAAGCGTCGCTACGATGGTCCTCCCTGGGAAACCCACTGGCTACTGGTTTGTAAACCCCAACACGAATCCCCTGTTGAATCATCCGCGTCGCGTACTGACCGACGAAGTGCGTTTTTCCAACCTCGGTATCTGTCCCAGTGATAAATCGTCCGTTCATGGCCCGAGCTCCTCGCAGACTAGGCAGATGTGTTTAGGCCCAAGCTTGGTGATCAGTAACCAACGAACCAGATCGGACTCCTTGTCAACGACTAACTCTCTGTGGAGTTGCACTAAGTCGATATCGACGTTCCGGCTCTTGAGTTCCCAGCGTCCCACTTTTTGCGTTCGGGTCATGGCTCGAATTTTTTTTCGATCCAACGGCATAGCATCCCAAACGCGGTACCATCGAAGCATCGGATGCAAAACAGGTTGCTCCGCCGCGCAGTATCCAAATTCGTTTCCTAGCACGCGCATTTGCATTCGAATGGCCAATGAAACAACGCATCCGGCCGCACGCAGGGCTGGATCTTGATCCGCTACGAACGCACTCTCCTTGATTCTAGCGGCATCTTGTTCAATGTGCGAAAATGCCTCATGGCTGGGGCAGATCTCCTCGGTGAAGACCTCGTGGTACCAACCTAGCCCTTTGCGAAATGCAGAAACAATCCGCTTGGCGTTTTCCCAACGAGGAATCCTCCAATACAACCGCTGCTGGCGAACCGAACCATCGCGAGAAATCCAACGTCGCGCTTCGGGTGGACCACATGTGTCCCAAGGGAAATCGTCGTCCGGTTGGAAGCCAGGAGCCACCTTGATCGATGCTCCCGGCGCTTTGCAAATGAGTCCAGAAATCGCAGGCCAACTCGGGTCGGTTGCATAGACATTGACCGTACGGCCCGTTGCACGCCGGTCTGGATCCAGATGGAGCCAAGCTCCCGTCGGAATGCTTGAATCCTCAATGCGGATCGGCTCTGGACTCAAGGCAAATCCGTTGCTGAGTGAATTCAGGCGAGTCAATTGGCAAGCGATCTGCGAGCTGTCGATTGCAGTGATGCGATTCTTGAAATCACCCGATTGGGACAAGTGCTCGGCGATCTTGATCGAATCGACCCCAGCTCCACAACATCCATCGACCACTTGAGCATCGCTTGGGAAATCTTTGGCCGTTTCCTCAGCCGTCCACTCATCGGAGGCTTGCTCGAGGAGCGTTTTGGTCCAGAACCAATTCCACGGCTTAGCGACTTTTCGCTTGGCCGGACCAGTTGCAAACTCTGCCTGAGTTTGCAAAAGCTGGAGTTGGCTTGCAGATAGGCGAAACTTCGATAGCGGCGCCTTGGAGAATGCGTCCTGTTTTTTGCAGCAGGCCCAAGCCTCGGCAGCGTTTGCCGAGGCTAACCATGGTAATTCGGAAGCATCATTCACTGGAATTCAACGGACTGAATAAGACCATCCGAACTCTGGCGATTTACTCTTCAAAGGCGGGAGCATCGGTCGGAGGATTGGCAACACCCTCCTCGGTTGAACTGACTTTAGGAGCCTGGTTCAAAAGAGGATAATTCTGTTGCTCAGCCACTGCCGCACCGCGATTGACGAGGTCCTCGAGAGCTTCCTTACGGTAGGAGACTTCGGATTCTTGGAAGATCCTAAATCCTGTACCGGCTGGAATCAGGTGACCGAGAATCACGTTTTCCTTGAGACCTACCAGACGGTCAACCTTACCGGCCAGAGCCGCTTCGGTGAGCACCTTGGTGGTTTCCTGGAAGCTGGCTGCGGAGATGAAGCTGTTGCTCTGTACCGCTGCCTTGGTGATCCCGAGCAATTGGACTTCGGCTTGCGCTGGTTTGGGCTTCTTGGCCTTGGCACCCTTACCACCGAGCCCTTCGCTCTGAGCATTGGCCGTATCGAATTCTTCCTTGGGCACGATTGCCCCGAGGGCGAATTGGGTATCGCCAGGATCGGTGACCTTCATGCACTTGGCGATATGGTCGTTGTGCTTTTTGAAGTCGAAGCGGTCCATGACCAAACCGGCCAAGAGGCTTGTATCCCCTGGGTTGGTGATCTTCACCTTGCGGAGCATTCTGGCGATGATGATCTCGCAGTGCTTGTCGTTGATTTCGACCCGTTGCGAGCGGTAGACCTGCTGGATCTCGTGCAGCAAGTACTGCTGAACGGCTTCTTCGCCGCTGACCCGCAAGATATCGTGGGGAACCAGCGGTCCTTCGACCAACGCTTGTCCTGCCTTGACGATATCGCCAGTGTGGACCAAGAATCGCTTGCCTGGTGGGACTAGGTGTTCGATTTCTTCACCGCTGTCGCTCTTGACCAAGATCGAGCGTTTGCCGCGTTTTCGGTCCTTGGAGATTTCGACGGTTCCATCGATTTCGGCAACTACCGCCGGATCCTTGGGCTTGCGAGCTTCAAAGATTTCCGTGACCCGAGGTAGACCCCCGGTGATGTCCCTAACCCCGGTGGCTTCGCGTGGCATTTCGGCAAGTTCGGTACCTGCGTTGACCTTCTTGCCTTCGGTGACATTGATCACCGCCTTATCGGGCAGGTAGTGAACGTCAACGGCTTTGCCATCGGCATCTTCGAGAACGATCTGCGGATGGAACTTTCCGCGTGAGTCCATGATACTTCGGCGAATGTTTCCGCTCGGGTCCTTTTCGACCTTGAGCGTTTCACCTTCGGCGACATCGACGAAGCTGACTTTACCGCCGACGGTTGCCAGAATCGGAATCTTGTGCGGGTTCCATTCGCAGAGCACTTGTCCCTTGGGGATCTCTTGGTCTTCGGTTGCCAACAGACGAGCACCGACGGGGATCTCGTATCGCTCGAGTTCGCGACCGCGTGCATCGACGACGGCGATCTCGCAGTTTCTGGTCAATACGACGTCTTCGCCGTTATCGTTGCGGACATACCGCATCTTGATGTACTTGACGATACCACCCTTCTTGGACTTGATATCGCTTTCTTCGACGGTCGTACCTGCCGCACCACCGATGTGGAACGTACGCATCGTGAGCTGGGTTCCGGGTTCACCGATGCTCTGAGCGGCGATGATACCGACTGCCATCCCTTCTTCGACCATCGCACCGGTGCTCATGTCCATGCCATAGCAGGTACGGCAGACACCCAAAGGTGCATCGCAAGTCATCGGCGAGCGAACTTGGATTTTCTCCAACCCCATCTCTTCGATCTTGTGGGCGACAGTGCGGGAGATCATTTGATTCTCTTCGACAATTGTCTCCGAGGAGATCAGGTTGACGATGTTCTGGCGGCTGACTCGACCTGTGATCGACTCGGTCAAGCGGACTTCGACCTTCTCACCACGGTAGATAACTCCCTTGGTGATTCCCTTGTTCGTACCGCAATCGTGCAACGTGATCACGACGTTTTGGGCGACGTCGGCGAGTTTACGGGTCAAGTATCCGGAGTCAGCGGTTTTGAGTGCCGTATCGGCCAAGCCTTTTCGGGCACCGTGCGTGGAGCTGAAGTATTCGAGTACCGAGAGACCTTCGCGGAAGTTGGACTTGATCGGTGTTTCGATAATTTCACCGGTGGGTTTGGCCATAAGCCCCCGCATACCGGCGAGCTGACGAATCTGCTCGATACCACCCCGTGCACCGGAGCTTGCCATCAAGAACACTGGGTTGACGTACCAGTTGCCTCGGTGCTGGTCGGTTTCCATGGCCGCAAGCATATCTTTGGTGATCGCTTCGCGGGCGGCGGTCCAAGCATCGAGAACTTGGTTGTAGCGTTCTTGTGCGGTCATGACCCCTTTGAGGTAGTTCTTTTGGAACGTCATGACCTTCTTGTCTGCGTCGGCGATATGCCGCAACTTGGTATCTGGCGTGACCAGATCGTCGGCACCGAAGGACAGACCGCTGTGAGTCGATTCGCGGAAACCGAGTTGATTCATATCGTCCAGTAGCGAGATGGTGGCACGGCGACCGAGCAACTGGTAGCAGTCGCTGATAACCATCGCCAAATCGCTTGAACGGAGCGATTGGTTGTAGAAGCTCATTCCCTCAGGGAGGATCGAGTTGAAGAGTATTCGCCCATAGGTTGTTTCGACGATGCGTCCGCCCAACATGGATGGATCATCGTTCTTAAGCTTCTGTCCCTTGGGCAGCCGAACCTTGATCTTTGCATGCAGCGCGATCTTTCCGATGCTGTAGGCATAATCAGCTTCGGTGGGATTCGAGAAGATCATGCCTTCGCCCTTTTGATCCGCGAGCATGATGGTGATGTAGTTGCAACCCATCACGGTATCCTGCGAGGGGCTCATGATCGGCTTGCCGTTGCTCGGCGCGAAAATGTTGTGGGTGCTCATCATCAGCGTGTGAGCTTCCACCTGCGCTTCGATCGACAGGGGCAAGTGCACGGCCATTTGGTCACCGTCAAAATCCGCGTTGAAGCCTTTGCAGACCAGTGGGTGCAAGTGGATCGCATTGCCTTCGACAAGCGTCGGCTCGAAAGCTTGGATTCCCATCCGGTGGAGCGTGGGTGCTCGGTTCAAAAGGACCGGGTGGTTGCGGATGACTTGTTCGAGGATATCCCAAACTTCGTCGTCCTTGCGTTCGAGCATCTTCTTGGCCGACTTGATCGTATCGGCATGCCCGAGGTCTTTGAGTTTTCGGATGATGAATGGCTGGTAGAGTTCCAGAGCGATCTTCTTGGGCAGACCACACTGGTGGAGTCGCAACCTGGGACCCACCACGATCACAGACCGAGCCGAATAATCGACACGTTTACCGAGCAAGTTCTCTCGGAAGCGGCCCTGTTTACCTTTGATCATGTCGGTCAGGGATTTCAGGGGTCGGTTGCTGCTTCCCAGGACTGGGCGCTTGCACCTTCCGTTGTCAAACAACGCATCGACGGATTGCTGGAGCATCCGTTTTTCGTTTCGGATAATGACTTCCGGAGCGTTCAGATCGACCAGTTTGCGCAAGCGGTTGTTGCGGTTGATGATCCGGCGATAGAGGTCATTGAGGTCCGAAGTTGCGAAGTTTCCGCTATCGAGAAGCACCAGGGGGCGCAGATCGGGCGGTATCACGGGGATCACATCGAGGATCATCCACTCGGGGCGATTTTCGCTGTCGCGGATCGACTCGACGAGTTTCAGTCGGTTGATGAGTTCCTTTTTGCGCTGCTTGCTATTGGTATCGTGCAGCTCGACCCGGAGTTCCTCGGAGAGCTTGATCAAATCAAGGTTCTGAAGGAGTTTTCGGACCGCATCGGCGCCCATATCGGCTTCGAATGCGTCGCCGTGCTGAGCGCGAGCAGCGCGATACTCGTCTTCGGTCAGGAGTTGCTGGGCTTGCAAATCGGTCGTGCCTGGATTGACCACGACGTAGTCTTGGAAGTAGATGACCTTTTCGAGGCTAGTGGTTTTCATTTCGAGCAGATTGCCGAGTCGGCTCGGCATAGCTTTGAAAAACCAGATGTGAGCCACTGGAGCGGCCAGTTCGATGTGTCCCATCCGTTTACGTCGCACGCGTGAGTGAGTCACCTTCACACCGCAGCGATCGCAGATCATCCCCTTGTACTTCATCCCGCGGTACTTGCCGCAGGCGCACTCCCAGTCCTTTTCTGGACCAAAGATCCGCTCACAGAACAGTCCATCCTTTTCAGGGCGGTAGGTCCGGTAGTTGATCGTCTCGGGCTTTTTGACTTCGCCGAAGGACCAAGAGCGGATGTCTTGCGGTCGGGCTAGCGAAATCTTGACCGAGGTATAATCGTTGATGCGATCATAGGTCGTTTCGGAAACAGTACCCATGTAAGGAGTGCTCCAGGGATCGAATATTTAGGTAGTGATCGGATATTGAATGGATGTGAGCTTGGTTTATCGGCCGGTCTACAAGCGACGTTTTTCGAGTCGCATGTTGAGGCCCAAGCCTCGAATTTCGTTGGTCAAAACGTCAAA
>CAILTZ010000850.1 GCA_903837255.1 uncultured Pirellula sp.
CACCACCCCCAGCAGCACCCCCAGCAGCAGCAGCAACCCCCGCAGCAGCAGCAACCCCAGCAGCAACAACCCCACCAGCAGCAACCTCAGCAGCAGCAACCCCAGCAGCAGCAACCTCAGCAGCAGCAGCAGCAACCTCAGCAGCAGCAGCAGCAACCTCAGCAGCAACAGCAGCAACCTCAGCAGCAACAGCAGCAACCTCAGCAGCAACAGCAACAACCTCAGCAGCAGCAGCAACCTCAGCAACAGCAGCAACCTCAGCAACAGCAGCAACCTCAGCAGCAGCAACCTCAGCAGCAGCAGCAACCTCAGCAGGCTTGGAGCCCACCGAAGATCGACTGGAACCTTGGGGCGACACTGCGATGGCTGATCATCGCTGTCCTGGCCTTCATTGCCTTGATATTCGGTGCGAAATACTTCCGGCAGTGGTTGGCTTGGTTCCGAAGAGGCGAACCGACCGAACTGGAAACGACGCAATCCAGCGGCTCGGCTCAGGTGAACGAGAGTCAGCCAACTCGCTTTTGTGATCTAGAGGATCCGTTCAAGCTCTATCGGCATAATCCGGATGAAATCGTCCGGTCGCTGTTTCATGCCGTATCGATCTGGGGCAAAGAGCACCGCGTCGCCCGCGCCGAGGACGAAACCCCCGACGAATACTCACGCCGTTTAGGACGCAAGTATGCAGAAATTTCCGAATCCCTCACGCAGCTTGGTTTGATGGTCAGTCGATTGGCTTACGCAAAAAAATCGGTCAATCCCAGAGACGCACAGTCGTTGCAGTCACTCTGGGAATGGATGCGGGCCAATGATAGAGGGCCAGCGACAGGTAGCCAGCGTCAGGTAGATACGGTTGGGGATAGGAGTGCTTAGCCGATAAGACCTATTGGCCTTACCGAGTGCTAGCAATTGCCTGCGTCATGAGGGCTCAGGAAATGGATCTTGCTTTTTCCAAGCATTTTTTGGAGTATGCCCCCGTGCGTTAAGAGGACCAAGGATGGTCGGCTCAGCGCAATGCACCGACTCTCAAACACATGGACGTGTCCGATGCCGAGCTATATGCCCTATGTTCCCTATTGGTTTGAAGTCTTCTCGGCCTGGACCCCATGGGTGGTTCCGATCCTTGCGATTCTCGGTCTTTGGATCGCTAGACTCTGCGAAGACTCCCGGGTACGAGGCGCCGCTGAAGCTTGTTATTTCGGGGCTATGGTTGTCGCAGCCATGATCACCCTACGCACGATCCTGGCCGACGATCACTGCTGGCTGCTGCATACCTCAAGCCTCGGGTTGATGATCCTCGGGGCGATTTTTCCTCACCACATGCTCGAAAACTCTGCCCAGGACAGCCTGGGTGAAAACGGCTTGAGCGATGCCCACATGCGATAGTTCACCCAGCGCCCTACGCATTGCATATATTTTGGCCGGTGGCAAAAGCTCCCGATTTGGTTCGAGCAAGGCGTTGGTCCAAATCGGCGGAATGCCACAAATTCTGAGACTTGCTCGGCAACTTCAAGCGGACTCTTGGCAGAGCGTTGCAATCTCTCAGACTGCGGGCGAATTCGAATCTCTTGGAATTCGGACCATCGGCGATATCGAGAAGGACTGCGGCCCGGTTGCAGGGGTTCTCTCGGGGTTGCTCGATCTGCGTAACACTTCGCAAGCCAGCCATCCCCAGGGCTCTTTGGTGCGTCCTTATGCTCTTTTTGTGACCTGTGATCTTTGGGAGTGGAACCCCTGCTGGAGCGGTATGCTGATTCCCCCGAAAACGGCCTCTCAAATCGAGCCAGGGCTCCTGAATTACTTCCAAGCCGATAGCTTCCTGCCCTTCCCCTGCTCGATCCATGTGGATGCTTTGCCTCAAGTCCAGGACGCTTGGAACTTGGGGGCTCGATCGATGCGGAGCCTCTTGAAGGCTTTAGAAAGTGTCTCCAATACCATCGTGGCTGCGGAAGGCCAGATCCCTGCATCGTTCAATACGCATGAAGACCTGAGTCGACTGCAGGGATAAACTCGCCTGAAGATTACTTGCGCGAGGCGTCGCAGGTTCCGCAGTGTCCTTTGACGAGCACTTCGCTGATCCGAGCGATGTTTAGATTTCGCCTCACTGTGGGGCTTGGCAGGGCCATATCATCGATGCACGAGACGCTCCCGCAATCCATGCAGACAAAGTGCGGATGGCTGCTGCGATCGTGTTTAGGGTCCCTCAGTTCGAATCGCCAGACATGGTCACCTAGTTCGGTCCTTAAAACCAACTCGGCTTCGGCTAGATCGGTCAGATTCCGAAACACGGTGGCTTTATCAAAGCCCAAGGGGACCAGTTCCTCGGCCAATTGAGCGTGCGTCTGAGGCTTGCTCGAACGCTTCAGAGCATTGATCACTGTGATGCGTGCCGGGGTGCTACGCAGGCCGGCATCCTTGAGCATCTTGCGAGCTTCATTGACATCTTCGACGGTGGTCTTTTTCTTAGTATTCATCACGCACCTGCGCTGGCGTCGCTTGGCTGTAGGATCGCTCGGAGGCGGTGGAGGGTTTCTGGGGCATTGAGCTCCAGTTTCCCAAAACCCAGGACTGCACCGTTGGCAATTGCCTGCTGCTGGTGCTCAGCATAGTTGGTGATGAGCATGACGGGAATGTCTCGGAAGGCTTCCGATTGCTTGATCACACGCAGGATATCCATCCCATCGCTGTAATCGATATCGAGCTTGCGATTGATCAAGATTAGATCGACCGATTGACGCTCCAGAGCCGCCAGGGCATCAGCGAGCTGATCGGCCCGGAGGAGCTCGACATCGAAATGCTTGCGAAGCATCGACGAGATGGCCGAATGGTCAGGTCCACAGTTACCGACATCGAGAACGATCTTGCGTGACATGATCAACCTCCGCTTTGGGTTGTTGGAGATTGACCGCCGGTGGCAGCACTTGGAGCGGCCCCATCTAGGAGTTTGACTTCGAGCTCTCGGACGAGGTCGGTTTGCAGGTACTGCTGCATGAGGATACGCGTCGCATCGATCATCTTGTCGATACGTTCGGCCACAGGTCCGGGAACCGGTCCCATCTCGGTCGAGGTGGCTCGCCTAAGGATATTTTGCATTTGCGCAGCTAGCCCATCGTAGTTTTTGACCTTCTTGAGCTCGTCGAGCAGTGCAAAGGCTTCGTCCTTCTTGCCATCTTCGATTTTCTTTTTGATACGGGCATCGAGGATTTTACGACGGACGACCAAATCGAGGACTTCGCCCTGAAGCCCCTTGAGAAAGGCTTCGGCTTGCAAGCGTCGGCGGTCATCGGGCAGGTCTGCTTTTTCCTGTTCGCGATAGCCGGTGATGACGGGCAAGCGCGCTAGGAGCGTTTCGCCGTTCTTGATGTAGTACAGATACAGAGGGAGATTGATCTGCATGGTTCGCGTTGGGGCTCGCTCGCGACGCTTAAAGCCCTCGGCTGCGGCTTCAATGGCCGCTTCGTCGGCCGCAGCGAGTGCAATGGCTGGATCCTCTGGACCTGGCTCCGCTGACTCGGATTGGTTTTCCTTAAGGCTCTTTAGGCGAATGGCAGTCGCCCTGGCCCTCGATATCATTTCGACGGAACTCGATGTAGGTTGATCGTAAGTGATCGTCGGATTCTGGGGGTTGGTCACACCGATGACTCCACGCCAGTCGGTCCTTCCGACCATTTTCAAATCCTCACCCCCAGGTGTCCTCCAATAGACTTCGGCACCAGGGACGGCGCTGTTGGGCTGACCACGCACGCCGAGCTTCAATTCGGTGGTCGGATAGTGTGGCTGGACCTTGAGCGCCACCCGCTTGGTTCGCCGGTTCTTGGCAGCTACAAGCGCCCCGCGGCTGGCCGCAAAAATCGCCCCGTAGTAACGAGCACTATCGATGGGCTCGGTGACTGCGATGTAAGTAAACGCTAGGTTCTGAAGCTGCGTTGGGTTTCCATTGAGGTCATCGCGACGGATGTAAGGTACCAGCACATCACCTAGTCCAATGTGCACAGGGGATTCCGGCGAGGCGGCCAAGCCTTTGGCTCGGATACGGATCACAGCCGTCTTGTTATCGTTTTCCTCGATACGGGCCATGGGCGTAAAGCATCGGCGTTGCAGATACGCAACCGTCTGGGGAATCTCTTGGACACTCGCAACGGTCGTTGTCTCCATGAGTCCTATGCGGCGAACAAACGCGTCTAGCTCTTTGACTTGGATGCGAATCCGCTCTTTCTCTTGATCAACCGCCACTAAAAAGATCTTGTCTTTTTCCCGCAGCATCGACTCGGGCTGCCAGGGAAAACGGGTCGGCAGCGAACGGGCGACTTCTTTGAATCGGTTGGCTTCGTTCTTGGGAACCAGAGCTGCAAAAATCTTGCCTGTCTTGAGGCCCTCGAAGATCGCATCCGACGTGGCTTCCGATGCATCGAGTTTGGCCTGCAACCTCTTCCATTTCTCTTCGGTGATGTAGGGGACGATGTCCCGTTGCATGGCTGCATACTGCAGCGGAGGGACCGCGATTTTAGGAACGCGCTCGATCACTGAATCGAGAGTACGCACGCTATTGAGGCTCGCTGCCCGAGCCTCCGCGTCAGCCTTGGCCTTGATCTCGTCTTCCTGCTGCTTTGTCAGTTTCTTATTCTGCTTTTGTGCCTCAACAACTGGATCGACCAGCGGTTTGGGCTGGATGGCCATGAAGGCGTCTTTGGCCACTTCGCTCTTGGCCAACATGAGCACCAACTCGCGCGATAGTAGCTGCTCGATGGTCAGGTCATCGAGGTGATAGAGGACCGATCCGAACAGAGCATCAGGGGTCTCCACCACGTCGCATTGCATGGCTGACCCGAACTCGATGTCTGTGCACTCAGCGATTTTTCGCTGAATAAGCTCCTTGGTCGCATCGCTCAAACCCAGCGTCGGGGAGATGCTCAACCAGATGCGGGCTTTGTAGGCCGAGTACTCCCAAACCTCGACCTGCTCATTCTTGCTCGCGGCCGCTGGCTTGGCCTTGCCCGCAGAGGCACCTGGTGCGGAAGGCTGTGGTGCTGCTTGAGATTTTTCTTGGGATAGGGCGGTGCTCAGACCGTCCGAGAACATCGCTAAACCCGAGAGCATCGCAAAACAAACGGCCAAAACTTTGGTTTTCATAGCTGGAATCATGGTGCTCGGACCCTCCACTTTTGGAGATCTTGATAGAGCCCCAACGGCTTCTTGGTGACACCGTTGATCTCGCCGCGATAAGCGAACGATTCGCCGACTTGCCACAATGGCAAAACGGGCAAGTGGGCAGCGACCAGAGCGTGCAGATCTTGACAACTTTGACGAACCTCTCGCCAGTTCCTCGAAGCGCTCAGGCCGCCGAGCACCTGGACGATGAACTGGTTGTTCGACTCCGCCGGCCCACCGATCCCGAACAGCCTCTCGGCGTCGGTGGCAGGTTCCCAAATCGATGCCGTGAGGTAAAGAATATCGATGTTGGGCATCTCCCCAGGCGCAGGAACTTTGTCGAGCACGGCAAGATCGGCTTGGACCCCAATCAACTTCCATTGCTCGATGATCGCTTGACCGGCCACCCGAGCCGCCTCGTAATTGGGAACCCCAAGAGTCATCTTGGGAATCGGTGGCACTGGCTCCTTGCGCTTCTCATACTGCATCTTGAGCTTGCTGGTGGTGATGAGCATCAAAACCTTGGCCAGCCGAGGATCGTAGGCGAGGTTATCGACGCTGGTGTTGTAGGCGTAAGCGATCGGATCGTTTTCGGTCACGCCGCGTGGGAACGGTCCGCTGATGACTCGCGATTGCTCGGCATCCGCATTGCCGAGAATCTCCCCCTTGAGAATCCCTTCTCGGTTGATCGCATACAAAAGAGCCCTTCGAAATTCCCGGTCATCGAGGTACGGATTTGAGGTTCGCGGGACGAGCATGTGAACCGTCGGCAGCGCATACGACTCGACATTGATTGTTTTTGAGACAATCGATGCTTTGAGCTTGCTCGCATCGGCAGGAAAGAGTCGATCGATGGCTTCGATCTCACCTCGCAGTAAATCATTGATCGCCTGCGAAGGATCTTCGTAGAGGATCTCATGGATCTCCATCGGTTGAAAATCAGCCCCCTTGGTGTTCGACGCCCACTCAAAGCGTTGGATGTTTCCTTCTTTGGACTTGGGTTTGTAAAGCACACCCATCGGAAGATTTCCTTCGCCGATCGCCTCGATAGGCCACTGCAAGAAGGCTTGAGGCAACACGTGGGGTCGTCGGAATCGCATCTTGAGTCGCTCAGGCCCAGCCACCGAAACCGAATCGAAAATCGCTGCCCAGCCCGGGACGTAGTCGGGCTTGCCAATCGTCGCTCGTCTCAAGAAAGACTGCGATAGGTCCAAGCTATTTGGCACACCGACTTGGCCGGGATTCTGGATCGTCATGTCGAGCTCGAGCCGGTCATCGCTTTGTTGGAACGACCCGAGCGAGAATCGGTATTGGCCACCCTCGGGCCCAGTGCTGCGAAACTCGAACAGCGGCCTGGATATCAACTGACCGGAACGAAACGCCGGCCAATTGGCAATCGCTGCGGTATCGGGCTTGTCGGCGGTCTGAAACACACCAACCCGAACGACCGGATACTCTTTGAGCAGATCCCGAAGAAGCTCTTTGCCACCTTCGATCTGCGGCTCGATATCGAGCATCTTGGTCGCCTCGCGACGAGCAGCCAAATACTCCTTCTTGTCACGATACTCGATCGCCTTGGCTTTGTACTCGCTGGCCAAATCCAAAAACCTGCCCTTCCACTGCTCGACCACCGGCAATGGATTGTCCTGGTAGTCCTTGGCCAAGCGATTGATCATCGTGCGAGCCGCCGAAAGGTCTTTCTTTTGAAAGTAAGAATCAATCAACTTGCCAGAAACATCGGTGATCAGTCCTCGAACTTTTTCGGCCTGAAAATTCGGAAAGGATCTGTGTAGTTCTTCAAGAACCGCCATGGTATGCGGAAGGCGATTTTGGCGAGACATCTCTTCGGCACTCTTGAAGAGAAACTCTTGACGCAAAATCTGCAACCCTGGCGTCCGAGGATAATTGACGAAAAGAAAGTTCAAGTGCTCGAAGGCCTCGCCAAAGTTCTTGTCGTCGACAAGCTTCTTTGCCCTGGCCAAAATCATTTGCTCAAAGAGCCAAATCCTGCCTATATCCTTCCATGCCACTTCGTAGCGGTGAGTCGGAAAGAACATGATGGTGACCTCGAGTTTGTCGGTTTCCTTCACGCCCGTTGGGATCTTGCGATCAGCAAACTCCAGCGGAGCGACCTTGACGCTCCTGCCGGTCGCCTCAGGCTTGAGCGTGACAATGTCGAATGGCTCTTCATCCATCAACGACCCGAGGACCTCGATCTCCGCTAACGCCTTGTCCAAGTCGGCTTGGGCCCAAAGCTCTGCCGACACTGAAACCATCGAAACGATAGCCAAAAAGGCCATAATCAATGAAGACTTGAGCGATTGACAGCTCCCTAAGCAAATACGAATCATCGGTTTGCCTCGCCATCTGCAGAGTTCGCTCCTAGCGTATTTTCCAGTGGTAGCGAAACGCGGAGCACCGTTCCCTCATCCCCTGGAACCATAAGCCCCTTGGGGGTGATGACCGGCGTTCCAGAGATCGGCTCGCCTGCGGTGGTCCTCGCCAAAAGCTTGCCATCGGCCGCAGAGACCCGGATCAACTCCCCTGTGGTGCTGGCAATGAGTATGTCGGAGTTATCAAAAATCGGCTTGCCAACAAGCACCTTTTGAGGCATCGGCAGACTCCAAAGCAACTTGCCTTCGCTGCTGAATGCCACGAGCCCCTCGATATCGCTCAAGGCCAATCCGATCGCTTGCGAGCCGTTGGATGCCGTGTAAGGCCCCCAGACAAACCTGCCTTCGAAAGTCAGCGATCCGATCTTTTTGAATTCGCCGCAGTCGTAGAAATCCAAAAAATCACCTGATGGACCTGGCGAAAGACATACAGCCACGTCGTTGATCACATCGATACGACCTTTGATGCCACGCTCCAACGGTTGGGCGTTGAGCAATCGCAACTGCTTGCCCGTCGAGAGCTTGTACAAATTACGACGCTCATCGGCGATGACCACCGATTGCTTGTCGCTCAAAAGAACAGGGTTAATCCAAACAGGTCGCTCCCCGGCAGAAATAGTCGGCTGAAAGGCAACCCCGATCTGCTTTCCGTTCTCTGGGTCGATCATCAACAATTGAGCGTTTTCTAGCGGCACCAAGATCGCGTTACCTACCGAGATCGATTCGGCAACCGGATACGAGCCGGCAAGATCCAGCACGACAAGTTTCGAGGTCGAATTGCTCTTGCGCGCCGGGTCGACAAGCAGCAGCTGACTTCCCTGCGCCGAGTTGAGCAGCAAGCTGCGACCGTCGGCAAGCGGAACTGGATTTCCAAAAGTCATCGAGCGCTGATTTCGCCCCATGTTCTCGATCGACAGGGTGGGCTTGAGCCCCACGTTGTCGGTTGCAAACGCGTCATCGGCGACGTTGAACGTTGCAGCTTGGCTGGTGACAGCCACAAGCCCTTGGGGACTAGGCGACAGCGAAGCCACAGGATTGCCGATATCGGTTTCCCAGTAAGCATCCCCGGTCTTGGGATTGATCGCCGCGACCCGCACTCCAGCGTTCCCCCGCACAACCCGCGAATGGAGGATGACATCCCCGAGCTTGATCGGTCGAGCCGTGAACTCATCGAGATCCTCTTTGAGCCAAATCGAGTTTAGCTTTTGACCGGTGATCTGGATTTGGAAATAGGCCAAGCGGTTCGAGGCAAGCCACAAATCGGTCCCGGACATCAGCGGCCAAGTCGCCTTGGGGGCAGATTCATTGGAGACCAAGTTGACCATCTTGAAGACCTTTTCTTTCGGATTGGTCACCTCGACGTCCAGGATCGCAATCTCACCGAGATTCGTAGCAACCGCCAACCGACGCCCCTCGACTTGCGGCTCGACAACCACGTGCCCCTTGAACCGCACCGGAACTTGAGCTTGCTTGAGCTCAGTTCCATCATCGTTGGTCGAATAGACGCGCATCAGGCTGTGATCGGGTCCAGCGTTCTCGAAGAGGATCAACTGGTTGAGAACCCAGATCGGCGGAACGGCTATTGTTCCTGGGTTGTGTCCGATGTAGACGACTTCGTCGCATTCGCCATTGCCCCGGCTCAAAACATAGAGGTTCGAATGGTTACCCAGCAAGTAGCGTTTACGCTTTCCAGACGCCCCCCCGGTGGCAACATCTATCGACTGCGGAATCTTTTTTGACCACCTAGGTTGTCCGCTGATAGCGTCCAAGCAGTGAACGCTGCCTGCTCTGGTCGTGACGAAAATATCATCGCCATCGATGGATGGTTCGATGATCGGCTCGGGAAATTTCGACTCCCAAACAACCGAACCATCCTTGGCCGCCAAACGCGAAATCGTTCCTCGGGATGCGACGCTAACCAATACATCCGAATCGCTGGTGGCCGCAAGCCGCTTGGGCTCTCCGGTCCAATCCCGACCGATGAACTTGCGCCATGCGATTTGGCCGTTGGCGACCGCAATGGCAACCACCGAACCTTTGACTCTCAAGAAGCCGATATCCTCAGGATTCGAATCGATCGGATTTCCGACCCGGCTGGTGAGCAGCGCGGTGGGTGCTGCAAAGACTGAGCTCGAATCCTGGATCATCGGGAGGGCATTGGACTTGGCAACCAAGCCTTTTTGAATCTCCGTGGCCTGAAGCATCAAATCGCGGAGCTTGGTGTTTTGATCCAGGACTGGATATTTTTTGACCAGTTCCCTCCTAAGATCGTAGGTCTTGCTCACGTCCTTGGCTTCAACGGTCCCTTTCATCGAGGTTAGGGTTGTATCGAGGTCTTCGCTCTGCTGAATTTCTCGCACGACACGCTGTTGGTCTTCTTCGATGCGACGGATGCGAAGTTCGTTTTGGGTCCGCTCCTGCGTGCCGACAAAGCGAGGGTCGCGGATCAGATCCATCTGCTGGTTCATCGCGGTGATAAGTGATTTTCGGTCGCCGATGCCCGCAGTATTGTCAGCCTTGGAGATGAACTTCTCAGCAATTCTCAGCAGCACATCGGTGATCTCAACGCGCATGCTGGACATCCCAGCCTCGTTGACCACCCTAGGTAGCTCTTCTTGGGCTGCTTTGAATCCTACCGAAGGATCGGCGTTTTTCTCGGAAGCTTCTCGGACCTTTGCCAAGACTGCTTTGACTCTTGCGGTGCTGGCATTTTCGTCGGTCGGAAATCCCGATGCGAACTGCTCGTACTGCTTGGCCGCCCGATCATAGTCGCGATTCTTGTAAAAATCTTCGGCAAGATCCCAACTGTCCTTGGCGTTGCCTGCGGAGAACCACAAGTACAACGGCACGAAAAGTGTCAAAAGCAAAAGAACGATAAAGCCCACGCCGATGATCCCAAAGGTCTCCCAGGGGCTCTTCTCGGGCTTATTCGTGACCACCGGTGCCTTGGCGATCGCAACGTCCTTGAGCGAATCGTCCACATACGATGCGGCCTGGCTGATTTTTTTCCTTTTGGATTTACCAGTCGCTGACTCGGCCTCCTCGACGACTTCAACGACCTCGGCAACTTGCGCTTCGACGACCTCGTCGACGACCTCGACAAGCTCG
>CAILTZ010000851.1 GCA_903837255.1 uncultured Pirellula sp.
GGCCGACAGCGCCGCGACAGCCCTGGGTCTCGGATCGGGCATCCTGCAACTGGCCATGGTCGACGAGCTACGGCCCGAAAGCCGGTGGCAGGTCGATACCTATTCGCTCCATTCGGCTTGCCATGCTTGCGGTATTTCCTTTGAACGACTTACCCCGCATTCCTTCTCGTTCAACTCGGCCGTCGGTTGGTGCGAAGCTTGCTCGGGTCTGGGTAGCGAGCTAGGGACCGATCCGATGCGGTTCATCGACGGCGGCTCGAGCATGCTCGATGGTGGACTGCACCTATGGCAACCTAGCGACAATCCGGTCGCGCTGGCGATGATCCGAGCCATGGGCCGACAGCTCGACTTGCCGGTCGACCAACCCTTTCGAGCTTGGACCAGCACCCAGTTGCACAAACTTTTCCACGGGGTGGTCGAGGTTTCAATCCCGGTGTACCACAGCGACTTTGAGGCACATGCCAGGGTCCAAAGCTTTGAAGAGCTCTCTTCGATCCAACCGTGGTTCGAATTCAAATACCAGGGGATTATTCCGACCCTGGAGCAGTTTTCGAAAATGAGCCCCGATATCCGCTATTTAATTCAGGATCAAATGGCCGAGGTCCCTTGCCGAGTCTGCGGTGGGGCCAAGGTCAAGCCCCAGGCGGCTCATATGCGATGGTTCGGGCGACGAATCGGCGAGCTGATGCAACTGCCTCTCGAGGAGCTGTTGGCATGGATCAGCACGGTCGATCTGTCCTCCCATGATATCCAAATCGGAGGTGAGCTCCGTCGCGAAATCCTTCAGCGATTGCAGTTCCTGGTCGATGTCGGTCTGCATTATCTAACCCTCGGAAGGACCGCCAACACACTCTCAGGAGGAGAGTCGCAGCGGATCCGTCTAGCAAGCCAGCTAGGGACCGGTCTGTGCGGGGTGCTGTATGTCCTGGATGAACCGACGATTGGGTTGCACCCCAGAGACAACGACAGGTTGATTCGAGCCATGCATCAACTCCGCGACTTGGGCAATACGCTCCTGGTCGTCGAACACGACCGCGATGTGATCCGAAGCTCGGATGCTATCCGAGACTTTGGACCCGGTGCCGGACCGCACGGAGGGAGGATCGTCGCCGAAGGAACCTTGGAGCAGATTGCTGAAAATCCCGATTCGATCACCGGCCCATACCTCACGGGCTCCAAGTCGATTCACATCGACAACAAGCGGCCTGCGATCATCGATCCGGCCACCGGGGAAGAAAAGCCCGGCTGCAAGTGGTTGACCATTCGCAGAGCAGCACACAATACCCTCAAGCTCATCGATGTGGATTTTCCACTCGAGCACTTGATCGCCGTAACGGGTCCGAGCGGAAGTGGGAAAAGTTCGCTGATCCAAGGCATCTTGTATCCGGCTTTGTCGCGCCATTTTCATCGCTCGAACAAGATTCCCGGCTCCCACGCTACGATCGAAGGAATGCAGCACCTGAACAAGGTCCTCCAGGTCGATCAGTCCCCGCTTGGAAATAGCCCATCGAGCACCCCAGCGACTTACACCGGCGTATTCGATCTGATTCGGGTGTTTTATGCCCAACTACCGGATTCAAATATTAACCATTCGAGTTACTTCAGTTTCAACGCTGGGCCAGGCCGCTGTGTGGCGTGCGAGGGGCTCGGAAAACGTCGCATCGAGATGCACTTTTTACCCGACGTATGGATCGTGTGCGAAGCTTGCCACGGCAAGCGATTTCAGGATCGGGTCCTGGATGTCAAGTTCCGAAACCGCAATATCAACGACGTCCTGGAATCGACCACCGGAGAAGCTCTGAAGTTGTTCTACGATCAAGACAAGATCGCCAGGATGCTGCGGGTCATGTGCGACGTAGGGCTCGATTACGTCAAGCTCGGGCAGAGCGCCCCGAGCCTCTCGGGGGGCGAAGCGCAGAGAGTCAAACTCGCCGCTGAATTGGTAAGACCAGCCACAGGTAAGACTCTCTTTGTCTTGGATGAACCCACCACAGGTTTGCACTTTGATGATATCAACAAGTTGATGAACGTGCTGAATCGCCTGGTCGATCAAGGCAATTCAGTGATCATCGTCGAGCACAACCTCGAAGTCATTCGAGCCGTCGATTGGGTGATCGATCTAGGGCCAGAAGCCGGCCGAGACGGTGGGAATCTGGTCTTCGAGGGCAGTCCGCAATCGATGATCGAGTACGCCCGAGGGTCGTCCGCCAAGGGTGCCCCGGCCGGGAGATTCCCAAGTCATACTGGAGAGGCGCTGGCGCAGTGGGATTCGATTCGCGCAGGCGAGCTACTGACTGTCAAAGAGCCGACTGCAATACCGACTGCAAGGCCAGCCGACAACAAGCCAGCCCGGAAGACCGACAACAAGACCGACAACAAGACCGACAACAAGACCGACAACAAGACCGCCAACAAGGCTGACAACAAGGCTGACAACAAGGCTGACAACAAGGCTGACAACAAGACCGCCCAGAAAGCCGCCC
>CAILTZ010000852.1 GCA_903837255.1 uncultured Pirellula sp.
AAAACAAAAACATTGACGTTCAATATGATGACGATGAGGATATGGATTTCTGCGTAATCACAATGAAGGGGCATGCACCGATCCATTTGACAAGGAACACGTTCGCGATAGTGCATGATCATTCGGCTTCACCGAAAGAGCTTGTCAAGTCTTTATCTGGAGCGCAGATAGCTCTCATGCAGACCTACAAGCTGATGAGTATTCCGTTTGAGGCCTCAGCAAACCCAAAAAGCACTCATCTGACACCTTAATCAAGTAAATGGTGATACGTCGAGAGTGGGTGTTCGGTGATCGATACGAAACGCTTACCTCAAATCCTCGACGATGGCTTTGATTGGGATGCCTACTGCCTAGTCTGTTTTCTCCGCGTCTCCGCGTCTCCGTGGTTAGCCTTGGCTGTTTTCGGCTGGATCGCCACCTTAGTAAGACCGCGCAGACTCCAAAAAAATCGTGTGCGAGTTCGAAAGAAATACATCCATTGATCACGCGGATCGGCGATCTCTTCATTATCGTCTAATGGAGAGTACTTGGGCAACTCCAGCAAGTGTATTTCTAAGCAATTTGTCAGTTCCAATCCACTGCGAGTGCGCAGTCGAAATTCACTGTGGTACTCGGCCAATTGCGAAAAATGGACGCTGTTCAATATGCAAATGCCGATCGATGGGCGAAGCTTCCGATAGCTGTCCCCTTCCCCAATCTGGTCGACCAACTGCGTCGCTGAGTAGTACGTCAGACGTTGCGGTAGGCAGGTAGGCTTGGTTCGCTGCACCTCTACGTTGAGTCTACGGTCCACGTTGTCGATCGCCAGAATGTCGAGAATCGACAGTTTATCCGCCTCGAATTCTTTCAAGACGATTGGATTGACAATCTCGACCGACACGATCGGCGCTGGCAGCTTTAGGATCGCATTCAAAAAGTGAATGGTGATGTCAGGAAACTCTGGGTTACCCAGCAACAACTTGCACGCAAAATCGACCGTTGGGTCTATCTCGATGAGCATTCCGATCATCCCCCGCTTGTTGAACTCCGTCTCGACACAAACGCCAGCGATTGTACACGATACGCACCGAACCTGGCTCGTTTTTCGAACGGCTAACGGTTCGGGAATGCCTATGGCTCTTACTCGCGCCAGAAGGCTGGAGGTCCGTCGTTGCGATACGTCACCTGCATCTGCGGTGTGTCGAACTTGGCTCCACCAGAGGCTAGCGAGTCCACCCCGCCAATGACCATGCCACTGGTTAGTAATGTTCGCTCGACAGGATATGGAGCCTTGCCCTCAAGCACCAACGTCTCGATGTGCCTTGCGAGCGGGTTGAAGAAATCTGCCGTGGTCGACCCATGCGTGGGCATCGGTAAATACATCTGGCACGAGATGATCTGTCCATTGTCCGATCGCAACCCCGCGTAGTTAAAATCGCGGATCGGACACAAAAACATCGTGGTCCTAAATCCATCCCGATGCTCGATGAAATAAGCGATCGCGCCACCCATGACCTTCTTACCCCACTCGTAGGTCACCGGTGCGGTCGGGAATCCTCCCTCGACCGGCAAATTGTGGGACCTTGTCATCGCGGCCGCAAACAACTTGCGTGTATCCTCCCGCGACGGTTTCTCCATCTCCGCCCAAAGCGCATCGCCTTTGAGTGCCGTCACCGACGCGATCCCGACTTCACCTCCCTTGCGACGCTCCGACATGCACTGCGCTGTCTCGAGCGCATGGAAATCGTAACTATCCACGCCACCATACCCGACGCAAACACTCTCCTTGAGGGGGGTGTCGACCGGCATGTCGATGGCGGGGAATCGCCATGTCACGGGCAACGAAGACCCGGCCAGGAACGGAAACTTCAACCGCTTGGAATCCTCGACCATCTCGACGCACTCGGACCATACCGTCGAGAGATGTTTGTCGTTGAACACCGGACAGCTCTGCCCGGTCTGCTCGAAGACCTTGACAATCTGCTTGAACCAATCGTAGCGTGGGTACCGGCGCTGGCCCTTTTCGTTGGTCGGATAATCGCCGTGCTCGGCGATGACAACCACTCCGTCGACGGCCAGTTTGGAGGTCCCCAACGTGAGCGCCTCAGCGATGCTCGGCACTCGCTTGAGTTTGTACTTGTCGATGCGTTGCTGAGCCAAATCGTCCTGCTTTTGCTCCTGCTCAATGTAGACCGATGCAACATCAAAGCGGGGGGCTTGCCAACGCCCACCCCAGGTATAACCCATGCAGTGACGGTCCAGGAAATGCTGCGAATGGGAGTGTTGAAAGACGACGGTCCCTAAGAACGCCACCTTCTTGCGGGGTTCCTGGGCTCGCAAGCCTCCCGGAAACAGTGCATGGTTGGCGTAAATCGCTGCAGCAGCAGAACCGGCCAGGAATGTACGGCGAGGAATCATCTCACAAAGCTCCTTGAGCAAGGTACGAGGCAAGTCATGGTCGTTATTGCTTCCGATCGTCGGGCCAAAAGAAATACAATGCGATGAGTGGAAACACTGGTAGAAAACTGATGAGAAACAGTCCGATGTCGTAGTTGCCCGTCTGGTCCTTGAGCCACCCAAACCACGGCTGGGCATAGGACGAAGCCAACCAGCCACCGGTGGCCGATATCGAGGTCACCTTGCCCTGGTGCATCGGCGAGACGTCTTGGGCAAACGAATAATAGATCGGGAAGATGGCTAGGGCTCCTGCTCCCGAGGCGAGCAGGATCGCAAGCATCCCGAACTGCCTGGGTTGCAAATTCAAAAAGGCTGCTGCCTCTTGGCCCCAGGTCAACGCATTCGGCCCTGCTGAGTTGGCCGCTGCTGAGTTGGCAGCTGCTGGGGTGGCAGCTGCTGGGGTGGCAACTGCTGGGGTGGCAACTGCTGGGGCCCGGAGGCTGTTGTTCAAGAAAGGCACAGCCATGATCGATGCGAAAAACGAAACCCCCAAGAGCAACGGCAATAACCGAGATGATTTGACCGACCAGCCCTTGCGCGCCATCGTCAGAGCAAGCAGGCCGGAGCCAAAGCACCCAAGGTCGGTGGCGATGTACCACAGGGAGTTGAAGATCAGCGTTTGGCGTTCGCTGAATCCATAGTTCTCTTGCATGATCAGAGGCAACCAAGCCCGAACGACTTGCCACATCGTGTTGATGCAGATGATCATCAAAAGGACGATCGCAAACTTGCGTGTAAAGATATCATGCCACCATGCGTAGTCTCGACCCGTCTGATGAGATTCGGCAGCCACCGGTGTTTGAACGACGAAGTCTCTGTCGCGGACGACATAGAGCCACAGGAACACCCACAAGGCTCCGACGATCGCGATGCCTTGGAATCCCACTCGCCAACTCCCGGGCTCGGGGGTCAGGATCGCGAGCATGATGATCGGTGTCAGGATCGCACCGATGCTTGTACCGCTCTGGAGCACGCTGTTTCCCATCGCCCGGCTCTGCCGACTCAGGAGAGCTTGGGTGGTCTTTAAACCGCACGGCCAGTGAGCCGATTCGAAAATCCCCAAGAGCATTCGGCAGGTAAAAAGCTCGTTGTAGTCGCGTGCCCATCCGGTAAGAAAGCCCATGAGCGACCAGCCCAGGAGTCCGATCGGATAGATCCATCGCACTGAGATTTTATCGACGAGGAACCCCCACAGGATCGAACCCAGCGCAAAGCTATACCCGAATACCGCTTCGACTCGCCCGTACTGAACGTTATTCAAACTGAACTCTGATTTGATCCGGGCGGCGGTGACGGCCAAGGTTTGGCGATCCATGTAGTTGACCGCTGAGGCCAATAGCAGCAGGACGCAGATGACCG
>CAILTZ010000853.1 GCA_903837255.1 uncultured Pirellula sp.
CAACGGCCAATGCTCTATCTACCGGCCCACTGGCTACCAATATCCCATTCAACACGCTCTCGTCGAGCACCCCAGCACGCATCGAAGGGTTATTCGTCGGACCAACTTCAATGTCCGATCTGTTCCATAATGCATCCGAACATCGATTGCAAAGTCAACGCGAATTAAACAACCTAGAACTCAACTTGTATTGGTTCGCCATCGGCTCCGCTGCCCGCCAACCTCTCGCACCGTCTTGCAACGATAGCCGACTGTGGAGCCTCTCAGAACAACCTACTGGCCCTAATGCACCTTGGTTCCAAACTCCTAGCCGCTTGCGTCTGAGCATGTACTCCGGTGTACGATGGTTCCAGTTCCAAGACGGACTCCACTACACGGCCCAAGATGCCTATTATAAAACCGACGTCAAAAACGATCTTTGGGGAATACAAACCGGGGCAATCGGTCACTGGTCCATGAACCCGCGATGGTCGCTATGGAGCAATCTCAACGGTGGTGTATACAACAATCATGGACAATTCCAAACCAGTGCAGGTAACAACTCCGGACTCGCAACGATCGCAGCTTCGGGAAGCCCCAACGGCACGATCTATAACTTTGCTTCGACGAATAACAATACTTCATTTCTAGGTGAAACAACCACCGGCCTAGGCTGGCACTTTGGCCGCGGTTGGACCGCAAACATCGGCTACAGGATCTTGGGTGCCTCGGGTCTGGCTGCCGCACAAAGCCAATTACCCAATGACTTTCGAGTACCTTCACAAGCCGCATCAATCCAATCCAATGACTCTCTTATTATTCATGGCCTCACCCTCGGTGCAACGTACAACTTCTAACTTTAGCTCTCCCTCATAATTTGCGGTTAAAAAGGCCTAACAACCCTTAGCCTAAGTCAATGGCGTAAGGATTTTTCCGCACCCCTGATAAGAAGACTTAGGGATCCGAGCAAGTGCAAGGGGCATGGAGGTCGAGAATCACCCGACCGGCAAGTGCCACCTAACTATGTCCACAATGCTATAAATCGCGGGTTTACGGGGCCGGCCCGCCCCGAAACAGAGCACAAGCGCCGATGATATAAGTTATAATGCACAGATCCACGCCGCCGTTGCGATTGGCGAATCATCCACAAAAATCAGGAATCGTCCGAATGCGACCATCGATGTTCTTTGCTCTTTGGCTTCTCCTATTGCTTTGTCCAATCGCCCATGCACAAGAAGCTCAGAACCAACCGCTTGCTTACCAAGAGGTTGTCCTCGACAACGGCTTGAAGGTCGTCTCGCTCGAAGACTTTTCCTGCCCGATCGTTGCCGTACAAGTCTGGTACCACGTAGGCTCGAAAAATGAAGAGCCCGACCGCCAAGGCTTCGCTCATATGTTCGAACACATGATGTTTCGCGGTACCGATCGACTCAACGAAACCGGACACTTTGATAATATTCGCAAAGTCGGTGGTAACTGCAACGCTTACACCTCCTTCGATCAAACCGTCTACGTCAACGAAGTGCCCAGCAATCAACTCGAATTGGTGCTGTGGCTCGAAGCCGAACGCATGGCTTTTCTAAAGATCGACGAAAAAGGTTTCCACACCGAACGTAAAGTCGTCGAAGAAGAACTGAGGATGGGCCACAATCGACCTTATGGTCGCGCACCAGAAAAAGTCCTCGCCGCCATGTACGGCGATCGCCCGTACGCTTGGACTCCAGGTGGCCAAATTTCACACCTGCGAAAAGCTCCCATCGAGGAACTCGCAGCCTTTTGGAACCAGTACTATGTCCCCAACAACGCAACCCTAGTCGTTGTCGGCGCGTTCAAGCACGAGGATATCCAAGCCCTCGCTGTGAAATATTTTGGATGGATTCCTCGCTGCCCCGATCCGGTCCAACCCGAATGCAAACCGTTCCCGATGGATAAACCTCGGCCTCCGATCGAAGTCGCCGAAGAGAAAGGGCCATTGCCACTGATCGGCTGCGCTTATTTCACCGTCGGCTCGGATCATCCCGATTCGGTAGCCCTAGAAATCCTCATGGGAGTCCTCGGAGGTGGCGAGTCGAGCCGAATCTACGTGGATGTCGTCAAGGAGCAAAAGATTGCTCAGTTGGCCATCGGCGGCGCCTTCGCCTTCGAAGACAGCGGGATCGCTGGTGCGGGCGGAGTTCTCCTGCCACTCGTAGGTGACAAAAACATGCTCATCAAAACCATCGACAAACAGATCGATCGCATCGTCAACGAGCCGATCTCCATGGCCGAACTCGACAAAATGAAAAACCAACTCAGACGCAATGAAGTCTCAGGCACCACCACCGTAGCTAGCAAAGCCGACCGACTCGGGAATTACGCAGTCCTTTTTGGAAACACCTCGCGAGTCAACCAACGCCTCAAAGAAATCGAAGCCGTCACGATCGAGGATGTCCAGCGCGTAGCCAAGAAATATCTTGTGCCAAACAACCGTCGCGATATCCGAATCGAACCGAGCACCGGCGGGATGCTCAAATCTCTCTTCGGTGGAACAAAAAACTCCAACGACGAAGGCCCCGCGCCAGTCGAACCGACCACCAACCGAATCGTTGATCGATCCGGTCCCAAAGCCGGTGCCGTTCGCCCAAATGACTTTCCAGAAAAACCTCCCATCGCCGGACCCATCGATACAATCCCCGAGCCGCAAGTCGCCAAAAAGAAACTCAGCAACGGCTTGAATGTCGCGGTGATCAGCAACCACGAAGTCCCCATGGTCAACATGGTACTAGGAATCCGTAGCGGAGCCTGGACGGAGCGCAAGCCCGGTGTTGCGGCCATGACCATGAGCCTGCTCAGCCAAGGAACATCGACCCGAACCGCCAAACAGATGGCAGAGATACTTGAAAGCAATGCAATCAACCTTGCAGGATCCGCCAACATGGACACCTCGGCAATCTCTGGCTCGGCACTCGTTGACAAAACCGAACTCGCCCTCGAACTCTTGGCCGACATGGCTCGCAATCCGACCTTCCCCAAAGAAGAATTCAACATCCTCTCTTCCCAAACACTCGTCGGACTAACGATTTCAACCAAAACTCCGGAGTATCTAGCCGATCGGGAATTTCGCCGCCGTATCTATGGCGATCACCCTTATGCTCGCACCCAAACAGGCGAGGTCGCTGACGTGCGATCGATCAAAGTCGATGACATGAAAGAATGGTTTAAATCCAATGTTCGACCCGACAACTGCACACTTTATCTCGCTGGCGATATCAGCGCAGAAGCTGGTTTTGCGATGGTTGAAAAACACCTAAAGGACTGGCAAACTGAAGGGCAAATCAGTCTCCCGACACTTCCAAGTCTACCCGAGATCAAAGACACGCAAATCCTCCTTTACGATAGGCCGGGCTCAGAACAAAGCCAGATTCGAGTCGGTCACATCAGCATCGGTCGCACCGATCAGGACTACAGCCAAGCCATGGTCATGTCGAGTATCCTCGGCGGTTCCTTCAACAGTCGACTCAACAAAGCCATCCGAGTCGATAAGGGACTTACCTACGGAGCTCGCGGAGGACTGGCCGCAAAACGCTTCGCCGGCGAATTCCAAATCAGCACGTTCTCCAAAACAGCAAGCACCGCCGATACAATCCAAGTCATCCTCGATGTGGTCAAAACCATGCAGGCCGAAAATCCTACCGATACCGAACTGCTCGACACCAAAACGTTCGTCACCGGTTCCTATGCAGGCGATCGAGAAACTCCAGAAGCAATCGTCGGAGATCTGTGGCTCATCGAAACCCAAAGCCTGCCTTCGAACTACCAAAAACTCTTCCTCAGCGAGGTAACCAAAACCACCGCCGATGAAGTCAAATCGGTAGCCGATAAGCTCATTCGCAACAATGGCTTGGTCATCGTCGTCGTC